>NZ_SADP02000001.1:562127-678294 GCF_004010375.2 Mesorhizobium sp. M2E.F.Ca.ET.209.01.1.1
GGTCGGTGTGGACCGTGGTGACGCCCTGCGAGGCATTGCTCAACGTCGCCGTGAACACATAGTCGGCAACCGCCCCCTCGGCGACCGTCGAGGCGCTGAGGTCGACCGTCGCGTCGGTCGTGGTGTCGTGGACCGTCACCGTCGCGGTCTGACTGGTGTCGAGCTGCTCGTAGTTGCCGCCACTCGTGCCGCTAATGCTAAGGTTCAGCGTGCTGGCGTCCTTATAGACGTCGTCGCCGGGCGCGGCGAAGGTCACCTGGCCGCTGGTCTGCCCGCTCAGGATGGTGATGGTCTGGCCATTCGACAGCGTGATGGTGAGGTCGCCCTGTGGTGGGTGGTCGACATTGGCCGTGACCGTGATCGAACCGCCTTCATCCACCGCCGCCGGAGCGCTCAGCGTGATGGTGGTGGTGTCCTTGTCATCGATGATCGTACCGACGCCGCTGTTGTCGGTAAAGCCCAGGTTGATGTTCGACCCGAGGACGTTCGTCGTCGCGGTGCTCAGCGTGACATTGAACGTCTCGTTCGCCTCCTTGTAGTAGTCGTCGAGGGTCTGCACATAGACCGTGGCCGTGGTCTGGCCGGCGGGAATGACCACATAACCGCCGGTACCCGTGTAGTCGGACCCGGCGGTTGCCGTGCCGTCCCCGGTGCCATAGTAGACCTTGATGTCATAGGCATAGGTATTGCTCAGGCTGACAGTGAACTGCGCCTTGCCGCCCTCGGTAACGGAGGCATCGCCGATCGAGACCGTGGGCAGCTTGAAGGCCTGGTCCGCGCTCGTGTCCACGCCCTTGATGCTGTCGCCGCCATTCACGCTCGTCGCGCGGATGCCAAG
Source organism: Mesorhizobium sp. M2E.F.Ca.ET.209.01.1.1 (assembly GCF_004010375.2). Classification (NCBI taxonomy): domain Bacteria; kingdom Pseudomonadati; phylum Pseudomonadota; class Alphaproteobacteria; order Hyphomicrobiales; family Phyllobacteriaceae; genus Mesorhizobium; species Mesorhizobium sp. M2E.F.Ca.ET.209.01.1.1. The sequence goes on from NZ_SADP02000001.1 coordinate 562,966, forward strand.
CGTGCTGACATCGGCCAGGCTCACGTTGGCGATATAGGTCAGCGTCTCGCCCTGCGTGATGAATGTGGATTTGGCCTCGCCGAGCTTTCCCAAGCCCGCGCTCGAAAGGTAATCATAGCCATCCCAGACGATGCCGGTGCCGTTCATGTTGAGCGAACTGTCCGACTTCGAAAGCGTGATGCTACCGTCGACCGTTGAGTCGCCGTCGGACCACCAGATCGCGTTCAGATCTCCCTGGCCCTGGCTCGACTTGATGAAGAACTGCGTCTGACCATTGCCCATGTCGACGGCCTGGACCGACAGCACGAACCCGTTCTGACTGATGGTGAAGAACTTGATATCGCCGACAGACATAAATACCCCCCTTTGCGAGCGCTTGCGCGCTCGCTCCCCAACACTCCTAGCTGGCGTGCCCCCCTCGTCGCCGCAATCGCGGGCCAAGCCTGTCTATAGGCAGTTATATTAGCTTTTTATGATTTGGAAACCATAATCGCATATACGGCAGTGGGTAACGTTAATGACTTGTTAGATATTTAACAAATCGGCGATCGGTCGGTTGATGGCGCAAAATTGACGTCGCGCCGCGGCTCGGCCGTTAGCTCTGTCATACGCGGATACATACTGTCGCCAGTCAACGATTAATTAGAAAAGTCTAATAAAAGAAACCTGCCGGTTGATGGTGCAAAACCTGCCAGAGCTTGGCGCGGCGTGTCCCGATGTGCGCCCGTCAGCCCGCCAAGCTTTCCTGCTCCAAGGCGTTCGGGTCGCCCGGCGCCGTCGCCCAGGCGAGCTCGACCAGCGTCACGGTGCGTCGCCTTGTGCCATCGACCTGGCAGACGATGAGGCCCTGTTCCTCGATATAGTCGAGCAGCCGCCGCGCCCGGCGCAGCGAATGCGAGCCATAGGCCCGCGCGATCGCCGCGTCGCTCGGGCAGGGCCAGCCTTCCTTGGCGGCGCGGGCGATCATCATGAACACACCCTGCATGTCCTCCGGCAGCAGCGAGGCGCGCACGGAAACGTCCCGCCACGCATCGTCCTCCGCCATGTCGGAGCCGACGCCGGCGCGGGCGCGCGTCAACATGCGGCGGAATTCCGAAAGGTCCGGCACCACCGAGGCAAGCCCTTCGATGCGGCAGCGGACCACGAATTCCTGGTAGAGCACGCCGATGACGCGGAAGCCGGCATCGGGCTCGGCCAGGATGGCGCGCAGGACGCGGTCCATCCGCTCGCGACGTTCGGCGAGATCCTCGGCGCTGGGCTGCGGCTCCGCCGGCTCGGGGCGGATGTCCAGCGGCGCGGCCTTGGCCGCCATCAACTGGTCGAGCAGGTCGGGCGAAGGCCGCCGTTGCGGCCTGACCGTCTCCGGCGGCGGAGCCGCAAGGATGATCGAGCGCGCATCCTCGAGCGCTGCTTCCGGCAGCGGCATCAGCCGCGGCGTGCCGTTGCGCGGGCTGGTCTCGGTCTGGCCGATGCGCACGCCGAGCGGACGGCGCGATAAGGCAGGCCCAAGCGCCATGAAATGCCCGCGCTCCAGGTCGCGGAAAGCCTCGGCCTGGCGCCGCTCCATGCCGAGCAGGTCGGCCGCGCGCGCCATGTCGATGTCGAGGAAGGTTCGCCCCATCAGGAAGTTGGAGGCTTCCGCCGCGACGTTCTTGGCAAGCTTCGCCAGTCGCTGCGTGGCGATGATGCCGGCCAGCCCGCGCTTGCGGCCGCGGCACATCAGATTGGTCATGGCGCCGAGCGAGAGCTTGCGCGCCTCGTCCGAAACCTCGCCGGCGGCGGCGGGCGCGAAGAGCTGCGCCTCGTCGACCACTACCAACATCGGATACCAGTGGTCGCGTGCGACCTCGAACAGCCCGCCGAGGAAAGCCGCGGCGCGCCGCATCTGGTTCTCGGCGTCGAGCCCCTCGAGATTGAGCACCGTCGAGACGCGATGGATACGCGCCCGCTCGCCGGCCGCCTGCAGGCCGCGCTCGGTATGCTCCTCCGCGTCGATCACCAGATGGCCAAAGCGTTCACCCAGCGACACGAAGTCGCCTTCGGGGTCGATGATGGTCTGCTGCACCCAAGGCGCGCTTTGTTCGAGCAGCCGGCGCAGCAGATGCGACTTGCCGGAGCCCGAATTGCCCTGCACCAGCAGGCGGGTCGCCAGCAGTTCCTCAAGGTCGAGGGCGGCCGGCGCGCCTGCGCTCGTCTGCCCCATCTCGATTGCAACCGTCATATTTCGACTCAGAACGTCTCCATGCGCGCCACGGGCTTATCAACCGAAGCCGGGCGCGTCGAGCATGGCCACGCACCGCTTGGCGGTGTTCCACATCTAAGGGCGAGCGTTAGCTCGTCCCCAAGGGCGAGCGTTAGCTCGTCCCCAAGGGCGGGCGTCAGTTTGCCCTATGGAGCGAATGGCGGCAGGCTGTCGCCATCGGCACTGGTCGGACCACCATTTCGCTGGCGCAATCCAGCCATTGGGGTATCATCTTTCGAGGGAGGGTTCATGGCAGGAGGAGGCCAATGAACGTCGCTGCGGAAGTGCCCGTCATGGACCCGACGGTGCAAGACCTTGTTTCGTCTGCCCTTTCGAAATTTCGTGCCGGCGACACCGTGTCCACACGCGCCATGCTCGATGCCATACGCCATGCCGATCCATCCTGCGAGGACAGCGATGACCATCTGGTCGAGCTGATCGTGATGGCCGCCGTTGGTAAGACCATGGGTGTCGTGTTCGACCACCGCTCGCCTGACGAGCGGTTGCCGCGGCTGTCATAGCTCCGAAGCGTTTGCCCGCGGATATGTGAGAACCGGAAGACCGGCCTCACCGAAACATCGGTACGCCTTAACCCAGCGGATGCGGCATGTAACCGACGAAGCCGGCGATCTTCCAGCGGCCGCCCACCTTGCGGCAGAAATAGAGCGTCTGCCATTTCAGCCGGTCGACGCTGCCGTCGGCCTTGGCGACCGAGCCATCGAACTTCTTGTGCAGCACCGCGCGGTCGCCGTCGACATCGATATCGCGCATGTTGGTGACCCGGAACAGCGCCTCGCGCAGCGGCTCGGCGAATTTCGTCGCCGCGGTTTCCCTGGCCTGGCGCAGCCATTCGTCGCGATAGATTTCGAGCCTCGGGAACTGCAGCCGCCACGCGTCGGCATTGCTGAGGAAATGCGCATGCATGCCGAAGAAACTCTCGGCGATGAAATCGTCCTCGACCATCGGCCAGTCCTGTCCGAGGAAGGCGTCGATGTCGCGTCGCACCAGCATTTCCCACAGCGCGTGGCGATCGGCATCACCTTCCGGAAACGGATTGTTGTCGAAGGTCATGCCCGATCTCCTCTCATATCGCGCAGCCCGGACGAAGCGGCGTCGAGCGCAAGATGCTCAGGCTTTTGTAATAAAGCAACATAGATTTCGAAAAAATGTTGCTTTCCGACATTGCCTCTATGAGGATCATGCCGACAAGCGTAGACGGCCACGCGAACGGTTCCGTTCGATCGCTAAGAGGAGGCCTACTTGCCCAAGCAATGCTTTGGAAAATCGCATGTCCCGCTCTCGCCCGCCGTGCGCGCCGGCGATTTCGTCTATGTCTCCGGCCAGGTGCCGGTGGGCAGCGACGGGCTGGTGGTGAAGGGCGGCATCGCCGAGCAGACCGAGCAGGTGCTGCAAAACGTCAGCGCGGCGCTGGCGCTGGCCGGCTGCACCATGGACGATGTGGTGAAGACCACCGTCTGGCTGGAGGACGCGCGCGATTTCGGCACCTTCAACACCGTCTATGCAAAACATTTCTCGAAGGATCCGCCGGCGCGCACCACCGTCGAATCGCGCCTGATGATCGACATCAAGATCGAAGTCGAGGCGGTCGCCTACCGGCCGGTCTGATCGCCTGGAGCAATTCCAGGAAAAGTGGTTAGCGGTTTTCCGTCCGGAATTGCGTGAAACAAACAGCAGAGAGGGCAGCGATGCAGTTCGATCTCCTGATCAAAGGCGGGCGCGTCATCGATCCCGCATCGGGCCTGGATGCGCAACGCGACGTCGCCATTGCCGATGGCCGCGTTGCAGCGATCGAGGCCGCCATCGATGCCGAACATGCCACGCAGGTGGTCGACGCCAGGGGCTGCATCGTCACGCCCGGCCTCGTCGACCTGCACAGCCACGTCTATTGGGGCGGCACCTCGCTCGGCGTCGATGCCGACCGGCTGGCAGCCAAGAGCGGCACCACCACCTTCATCGACGCGGGCAGCGCCGGAGCGGGCAATTTCCTCGGCTTTCGCCGCCATGTCATCGAGCGCTCGAAAGTTCGCATCCTCGCTTACGTCAACATCTCCTTTGCCGGCATATTCGGTTTCGCCAAAACAGTCTCCGTCGGCGAATGCAGCGACCTCAGGCTTTGCGAACCGCGCGAGACGGTGGCCGCGGTGCGCGAGCATGCCGATGTCGTCGTCGGCGTGAAAGTCCGCTCCGGCAAGCATGCCGGGGGTACCAGCGGAATCGCGCCGGTCGACCTCGCGCTGGAAGCGGCCGACAGGGCCGGCCTGCCGCTGATGGCCCATATCGACGAACCGCCGCCGGGCCGCTCGGAGGTGCTCCCGAGATTGCGCCGCGGCGACATCCTCACCCACTGCTTCCGCCCGTTCCCCAACGCGCCGGTTTTCGCCTCCGGCGCGGTGCGGCCGGACATGCGGCTGGCGCGAGAGCGCGGCGTCATCTTCGACATCGGCCACGGCATGGGCTCCTTCGACTTCGAGGTGGCGAAAGCGATGCTCGCGGAAGGTCTTGCGCCCGACGTCATCTCGAGCGACGTCCACCTCTACTGCGTCGACGGCCCGGCCTTCGACATCCTGGTCTGCATGTCGAAGCTCATGGCGCTCGGCATGCCGCTGGTCGAGGTGCTGCGCGCGGCGACGGTGAACCCCGCGCAGGCGATTGCCCGGCCCGAGCTTGGCGCGCTGAAGGTCGGCGGCATCGGCGATGTCGCGGTGTTGCGGCAGCAACCCGGCCGCTTCACCTTCGTCGATGCCGTCGGAGCCTCATTGGTCGCGGATCAGCGGCTGGTCTCCAGCGGCATCGCCATCGGTGGTAAATGGTGGCCGAACGAAACGCCCGACCACAACGAGACCGAGCGCTTTGAGGCGCATGCTCATCACACGCATGTGGATGTGGCGGCGAGGCATTTTGGGAAGTGATGAGGGGGCGCGAAAGAACGCGGCACTGCAGGACAAAGGTTCCTCGCCCCACGAAGTGGGGAGAGGTGGCTCGGCGAAGCCGAGACGGAGAGGGGAGCGCCCTACGAAGGCCCCCTCTCCGTCCGCTTCGCGGCCACCTCTCCCCCCGCCTTTGGCGGGGGCGAGGAACCTTAATTTTGAGCCCTCGGCGGGACAGCGCCCCCCTCTGGCCTGCCGGCCATCTCCCCTCGAGGGGGGGATGGCAGCTTCACCGTCTTGCATTGCTCGGCTCGCCATAGACCAGCGTCGCAATCCCCTCCATCCGCGCCTTGAGCTGCAGCGCCACATATTTCGAGTAGAAGCGCGACAGCGCCAGGTTACCGCCATGGAACCACAGCGCCTCCTGCGCCGTCGGCTTCCACATGTTGCGCAACTCGCCCTGCCAGGGGCCGGGATCGCCCCTCACGCCGGAGCCAAGGCCCCAGCATGGGCCGACCTTGTCGGCGACCTTGCGTGAGACGATTGCGGCGACCGTCTCGTTCATCGACTGGTAGCCGGTGCAGCAGACGATCGCGTCGACTTTCAATTCACTGCCGTCCTCGAACAGGATCCCGTTCGGCGTCAGCGACGTGATGCCGGCGCCGCTTTTCACCTTGATCTCGCCGTTCAGGATCAGCTCGCAGGCGCCGACATCGATGTAAAAGCCGGAACCGGTGCGGTAGGCCTTCATCAACAGCCCGGTCTCGTCCTCGCCGAAGTCGATGGCGAAGCCACTGTCGCTGAGACGCCGGTAGAACTCCGCGTCGCGCGCCCTGATCACGTCATAGAGCGCGCGCTGGCCTTTCGGCACCAAGGCGAATGGCGTGGAAGCGACGATCATGTCGGCCTTGTCGGTGGTGATGCCGCGCGCCAGCGCCTTCTCCGAAAAGATCTCGAAGCCGACCTCCATCAGCGTATCGGACTTCACCACCGTCGTCGGCGAGCGCTGCACCATGGTGACCCTGGCGCCCGCTTCCCACAGATCGACGCTGACATCGTGGCCGGAGCTGGCAGCACCGATCACCGCGACGCGTTTGCCGCGGAATTTCTCGCCGGTGGAATACTGGCTGGAATGCAGGAGCTCGCCCTTGAAATTGTCGGCGCCCGGCAAGTCGATCTGCCGCGGCGGTCCATAGGCGCCGGTGGCAAAGACGATATGCTTCGGCTTCAACGTGATGCGCTGGCCGACGCGGTCGACCACCACGGTCCAGACCTTTTCGGCCTCGTCATAGGCGGCGCTGATGCATTTGGTGGCCACCCAATAGTTCAGCTCCATGACGCGCGTATACATCTCCAGCCAGTCGCCCATCTTGTCCTTGGGCGTGAAGACCGGCCAGTTTTCCGGAAACGGAATGAAGGGCAGATGGTCGTACCAGACCGGATCGTGCAGCACGAGCGAGCGATAGCGGTTGCGCCAGGAATCGCCGGCGCGCGCATTCTTCTCGATGACGAGGGTCGGAACGCCGAGCTGCCGCAGCCGGGCGCCAAGCATGATGCCGCCTTGCCCGCCGCCGATCACCAGACAGTAGGGCTGCTCATGCAGGCCGAGATCGCGCGCCTCGCGTGCTCTCGCTTCCGCCCAGGTCTCTCGCTGCGGATCGGCCTTGTGGCGGATGCCGAGCGGCCTGGCCGGTCCCTTCCGCTCCTCGAAGCCCTTGAGCTCGCTCATCGCCGTGAACAGCGTGCGGCAGCGGCCGTCCTTCAGCCGCAGGATGCCCTCGCCCCGCGCTACCGCCGTCTCGAAGCTGAACCAGGCCTCTATCGTGCCTTCATCCGTGCTCGCCTCGCCGGTCAGGCGCCAGTGCGACGGCTGAGCCAGCGACAGCGTGGCCTTCAGCATCTCGCGGATCGCGGCCTGCCCCTCCATGGTCTTGATGTTCCATGTGAAGGTCAAAAGATCGCGCCAGTAGCAATCCTCGACGAAGAGGTTCGTCGCCGCCTCGATATCGCCGGCCTCCAGCGCCCGACCGAACGAGCCGAGCCAGCTTGCCGCCTGTTGCGATGGTGCGATGTCGAGCATTCTTGTTCGTTCCCTTGCTTCAATTCGAAAGCCGGCGCGTGTGGCCCTCATCGCGAATAGGTGTGCGAGGACATCGCGAACAGTTTTGCATGCTATCGAGCGAGGGCATTGAGGTCGATAGTTTCTATTTTCTGATGTCTGAACCAGGCGTCGAAGACGCCGTCGGCGGCGGTGGGGGCGAAAAGCGACAGACTTTCCGGCGGTGAGTCGCCGCCTCAGGGAAAGAGCACCTGCGGACAGCTCACCTTGGCGACAGGTTCCCTGAATAGTCAGGCCAAATTCCTATAAAATTCCTATATCTTTCCGATCCGCCCCGTCTCGAACCTTTATGGCAATCGGGTCCATATCTCCCTTCGAAGAAACGCTTGCCCGCCATCGCCGCCAAGGTGACGTGCGTCCGCGTGCAGTTTTGAGCCGCCACTGCGAGCCCACAAACACAAAGTGGAAACAAGGAAGACCTGCCATGGACCTTATAGTTCTCGGGATCGGGATTTTGTTCTTTGCCCTGTCCTTAGCCTACGTCAAAGCCTGCGACAGAATCTGAGCGGAAGGGTTGGATCATGCTTCTCGATTACATCCTTGGCGGCGCGGTAACCTTGTTCCTGCTCGCCTACCTCACCTACGCCCTCATCCGCCCCGAGCGTTTTTAGAACGCTCCGGCGCCAGGCACGGAAAGCCATTCCAATGACAATCTACGGCTGGATACAGATCCTTATATACTGCGCCATTCTCGTCGCGCTCGTTAAGCCGCTCGGCTTCTATATGCATCGCGTCTTCAACGGCGACCGCACCTTGCTCTCGCCCGTGCTCGTCCCGATCGAGCGCGGCCTCTACCGTCTCTCCGGGACAAGCGAGAAGGAAGAGCAGCATTGGGCCGTCTATGCGACGGCCATGCTGCTCTTCAACCTTGTGGGCCTTCTCGTTCTCTATGCGCTGCAGCGGCTGCAGGGCGTGCTGCCCTACAACCCGGCAGGCATGGCCGCCGTGGACCCGCAGCTCGCCTTCAACACCGCCGCGAGCTTCGTCACCAACACCAACTGGCAGAACTACGGCGGCGAAAGCACGATGTCCTACCTCGTGCAGATGGCGGGCCTTACCGTCCAGAATTTCGTCTCGGCCGCCACCGGCATCGCCATCGCGATCGCGCTGATCCGCGGCTTCGCTCGTGCCTCGGGCAAGTCGATCGGCAATTTCTGGGTCGATCTGACCCGCTGCACGCTCTACGTGCTCCTGCCGATGTGTATCGTGCTGACGCTGGTCTATGTCTGGCTCGGCATTCCGCAGACGCTTGGACCTTATGTCGACGCCACCACGCTGGAAGGCGCCAAGCAGACCATCGCGCTCGGCCCGGTCGCCTCGCAGGTCGCCATCAAGATGCTCGGCACCAATGGCGGCGGCTTCTTCAACGCCAATGCCGCGCATCCGTTCGAGAATCCGGACGCGATCTCGAACATGATCCAGATGCTGACGATCTTCGCGCTCGGCGCCGGTCTCACCAACGTCTTCGGCCGCATGGTCGGCAATCAGCGCCAGGGCTGGGCGATCCTCGCTTCGATGGGTGTGCTGTTCATAATCGGCGTCATCGTCTGCTATTGGGCCGAGGCCGCGGGCAATCCGCTCGTCCATGCGCTCGGCATCGACGGCGGCAACATGGAAGGCAAGGAGACCCGCTTCGGCATTGCCGCCTCGGCGCTGTTCGCGGTCATCACCACGGCTGCTTCCTGCGGCGCCGTCAACGCCATGCATGATAGCTTCACCGCGCTCGGCGGCATGATCCCGCTCATCAACATGCAACTTGGCGAAGTCATCGTCGGCGGCGTCGGCGCCGGTTTCTACGGCATCCTGATGTTCGTCGTCATCGCCGTTTTCGTTGCCGGTCTGATGGTCGGCCGCACGCCGGAATATCTCGGCAAGAAGATCGAGGCCAGGGAGGTCAAGATGGCGATGCTCGCCATCCTGTGCCTGCCGCTGGCCATGCTGATCTTCACGGCTATCGCCGTGGTCCTGCCGAGCGCCGTCGCGTCGATCGCCAATGGCGGCCCGCATGGCTTCACCGAAGTGCTCTATGCCTATACCTCGGCGGCCGCCAACAACGGCTCGGCCTTCGGCGGCCTCACCGGCAACACGCCTTGGTACAACCTGACGATGGCCATCGGCATGCTGATGGGCCGGTTCCTGGTCATCATCCCGGCTCTGGCCATTGCCGGCTCGCTGGCGGCGAAGAAGACCGTGCCCGCCTCGGCCGGCACCTTCCCGACCGACGGCACGCTGTTCGTCGGCCTGCTGGTCGGCGTCATCATCATCGTCGGCGGCCTCACCTTCTTCCCGTCGCTCGCCGTCGGTCCGATCGTCGAGCATCTGGCGATGATCCATGGGCAGACCTTCTGAGATGACCATGCCCCGCTTCAACGACATACGTCGGCAAGACGGTCACCAGACCGGTGACGGAGCACCCGACAACGGAAGGAACGAGAAGCCTCGTCCTTTCCCGACGCTTTCAACCTTTCTCGGCATGGCGGCTGTGCTGTTCGTGCTGTGGCTGCTGGCCGTCGGCCTTCCGCACCTCTTCCCGAAGACCGAACACCCGGCGCCGTCCAACATAACCGATACTGGAGCCCAAAAATGAGCCAGTCCAAATCCGCGAGCATTCTGGATGCGCGCATCCTGGTGCCCGCCATCGGCGGCGCCTTCCGTAAGCTGAACCCGCGCACGCTGATCAAGAATCCGGTGATGTTCGTCGTCGCCATTGTCTCGTTGCTCACCACCGTGCTCTTCATCCGCGACCTCATAACCGGCGGTGGCGATCTCGGCTTCACCCTCCAGATCATCATCTGGCTGTGGTTCACCGTGCTATTCGCCAATTTCGCCGAGGCCGTCGCCGAAGGCCGCGGCAAGGCGCAGGCCGATTCGCTGCGCAAGGCGCGCACCGAGACCCAGGCCAAGCTGCTCGCCAATGGCGACCGCACCAAGTTCAAGCTGGTGCCGGGCACCAGCCTGAAGGTCGGCGATGTCGTGCTGGTCGAGGCCGGCGACATCATCCCGTCCGACGGCGAGGTGATCGAAGGCGTGGCCTCGGTCAACGAGGCCGCGATCACCGGCGAATCCGCCCCCGTCATCCGCGAATCCGGCGGCGATCGTTCGGCTGTCACCGGCGGCACCCAGGTGCTTTCCGACTGGATCCGCGTGCGCATCTCCGCCGCCTCCGGCCAGACCTTCCTCGACCGCATGATCTCGCTGGTCGAGGGCGCCGAGCGCCAGAAGACGCCGAACGAGATCGCGCTCAACATCCTGCTTGTCGGCATGACGCTGATCTTCGTGCTGGCGACCGCGACCATCCCGAGCTTCGCCTCCTACTCGGGCGGCTACATCCCGGTGACGATCCTGGTTGCCCTGTTCGTGACCCTGATCCCGACCACGATCGGCGCGCTGCTGTCGGCCATCGGCATCGCCGGCATGGACCGCCTCGTGCGCTTCAACGTGCTTGCCATGTCCGGCCGCGCCGTCGAGGCCGCAGGCGATGTCGACACGCTGCTCCTCGACAAGACCGGCACCATCACGCTCGGCAACCGCCAGGCGACCGAGTTCCGTCCGGTCAAGGGCGTCACCGAACAGGAGCTGGCCGACGCCGCCCAGCTTGCCTCGCTCGCCGACGAGACGCCCGAGGGACGCTCGATCGTCGTGCTGGCCAAGGAGAAATACGGCATACGCGCCCGCGACATGGCGACCCTGCACGCGGCTTTCGTGCCCTTCACCGCGCAGACCCGCATGAGCGGCGTCGACATCGACGGTTCGTCGGTGCGCAAGGGCGCGGTCGATGCTGTGCTCGCCCATGTCAACCAGGCGACCGTCGCAGCCCACAGCACACGCCCGACAAGCGACACCATCCGCGATCTCCAGGCCGTTGCCGACGAGATCGCCAAGGCCGGCGGCACGCCGCTGGCTGTCGAGCGCGACGGTCGCCTGCTCGGCGTCGTCCACCTCAAGGACATCGTCAAGGGCGGCATAGCCGAGCGTTTCGCCGAGTTGCGCAAGATGGGCATCCGCACGGTGATGATCACCGGCGACAATCCGCTGACCGCGGCGGCGATCGCCGCCGAGGCCGGCGTTGACGACTTCCTCGCCCAGGCGACGCCTGAGAACAAGCTGTCGCTGATCCGCGAGGAGCAGGCCAAGGGCAAGCTGGTCGCCATGTGCGGCGACGGTACCAACGACGCGCCGGCGCTCGCCCAGGCCGATGTCGGCGTCGCGATGAACACCGGCACGGTCGCCGCGCGCGAGGCCGGCAATATGGTCGACCTCGACAGCGACCCGACCAAGCTGATCGAGATCGTCGAGATCGGCAAGGCGCTGTTGATGACGCGCGGCTCGCTGACGACCTTCTCGATCGCCAACGACGTGGCCAAGTACTTCGCCATCATCCCGGCGATGTTCGCGGTCTTCTATGTCGCGCCCGGCCAGTCCACCGGTCCGCTGCAGGCGCTCAACATCATGCATCTGGCAACGCCGCAGAGCGCCATCCTGTCGGCCATCATCTTCAACGCGCTGATCATCATCGCGCTGATCCCGCTGTCGCTGAAAGGCGTGAAATATCGTGCCATCGGCGCCGGCTCGCTGCTCACCCGCAACCTGCTCGTCTACGGCCTCGGCGGCATCATCGTGCCCTTCGTCGGCATCAAGGCGATCGACCTGATCGTCACGGCCCTCGGCCTCGCATAAGGATCTATTCCGATGTTCAAGCAACTCAGACCCGCTTTTGTCATGATCGTCTTCTTCACGGTGCTGACCGGCCTGATCTATCCGATCGGCATGACCGGCATTGCCCAGGCACTGTTTCCGGGCCGGGCCAATGGCAGCCTGATCGAGAAGGACGGCAAGGTCGTCGGCTCCAGCCTGATCGGCCAGGCCTTTGCCGGCGACCGCTATTTCCATGGCCGGCCGTCGGCCGCCGGCGACGGCTACAATGCGGCGTCCTCCAGCGGCTCGAATCTCGGTCCGACCAATCCGAAGCTGATCGAACGCATCAAGGGCGATGCCGAGAAGCTGAAGGCCGAGAACCCGAACGCGCCGGTGCCGATGGACCTCGTCACGACCTCCGGCAGCGGCCTCGATCCCGACATCAGCCCCGAGGCCGCCTATTTCCAGGTGCCGCGCGTCGCCAAGGCCCGCGGCGTCGACGAGGCCAAGGTCAAGGCGCTCGTCGACGGCCATGTCGAAGCTCGCGAGCTTGGCGTCCTGGGCGAGCCGGTGGTCAATGTGCTGGCGCTGAACCTGGCGCTGGACGAACTGAAGTGATCCACGCGCGCCGGGGATCGACACGGTCCCCGGCGCATACCATGATTGGACTGATGCCCGAAGACAGGACCGACTCCGAGAACCGCCCCTCCCCCGACGCGCTCCTCGAGCATGCCGAGCGCGAGGGCCGTGGCCGGCTGCGCATATTTCTCGGCGCGGCACCCGGCGTCGGCAAGACCTACGAGATGCTGGTGGCGGGCCGCGCCCGCCGCGCCGACGGCGTCGATGTTGTGATCGGCGTCGTCGAGACCCACGGCCGCAAGGAAACCCAGGCGCTGGTCGACGGCTATGAGGTGATTCCGCGCCGCCTGGTTGATTACCGCGGCCAGACCCTCGACGAGATGGACATCGACGCCATCCTGAGGCGGCGGCCTGCTTTGGTCCTTGTCGACGAGCTTGCCCACACCAACGCGCCAGGCAGCCGGCATCCCAAGCGCTATCTCGACGTGCAGGAGATCCTGGCGCAAGGCATTGATGTCTACACCACGCTGAACATCCAGCATGTCGAAAGCCTGAATGACGTCGTCGCCCAGATCACGCGCGTCAGGGTGCGCGAGACGGTGCCCGATTCCATCATCGACGAGGCCGACGACATCGAGATCATCGACCTTACCCCTGACGACCTGATCAAGCGGCTGCAGGACGGCAAGGTCTATTTCCCCAACACCGCGCAGCGCGCCATCGAGAACTATTTCTCGCCGGGCAATCTGACGGCGCTACGCGAGCTGGCGCTACGCCGCACCGCCCAGCGCGTCGACGAACAGCTGCTCAACCACATGCAGTCACATGCCATTCCGGGCCCCTGGGCGGCCGGCGAGCGGGTGCTGGTCTGTGTCGACTCGCAGCCCGGCGGCGCGGCCCGCATCCGCTATGCGCGCCGGCTCGCCGACCGGCTGCGCGCGCCCTGGACCGCGCTTCACATCGACACGCCGCGTTTGGCCGGCATGTCCGAGGAAGACAAGGACCGCCTGGCCAGGAACCTGCGGCTTGCCGAGCAGCTCGGCGCAGAGATTGCCACCATTCCGGGCCAGAACGTCGCCCAGGACATCGTGCGCCACGCGACGACGAACAATTTTACCCATATCGTCATCGGCCGACCGACCCGTTCGCGCTGGCGCGAACTGATCGAGGGTTCGCTCACCTATGATCTGATCCGCAACGCCGGCGACATCAGCGTCCACGTCATCTCGGGCGCCGAGCGTGATGGCGACGCCCCGCAGGTACGCGTCAAGGCTGCGCCCGAGCAGAAGCCTTTCCAGATCTGGCCCTATCTGATCTCGACCGTCTATGTCGTCGGCGCGCTGGCCGTCAGCTCGATCCTCGACCAGTTCCTGGATGTCCGCAATCTCGCCAGCGTCCTGCTTCTGGCGGTGCTGACCGCGGCTGTGACCTTCGGGCTCTGGCCGGCGCTCTATGCCTGCTTCGTGAGCGCGCTTGCCTTCAACTTCTTCTTCCTCGAGCCGCGCTACACGCTGACGATCCGGGATCCGGAAAGCATCGTAGCCTTCGTCGTCTTCGTCGTCGTCGCCGTCATCGCCAGCAATCTGACGGCGCGCGTGCAGCGCCAGGCCGTCGCCGCGCGCTCGCGGGCGCGCGCCACCGAGGACATCTATTCCTTTTCCAAGAAGCTCGCCGGCGCCGGCACGCTCGACGACGTGTTGTGGGCCACCGCCTTCCAGATCGCCTCGATGCTGAAGGTCCGGGTCGTGCTGCTTCTGCCGGAAAACGGCACCATCACCGTCAAGGCCGGCTATCCGCCCGACGATACATTGGCCGAGGCCGACATCGCGGCCGCCCGCTGGGCCTGGGAGCACAACCGCGCCGCCGGCCGCGGCGCCGACACCTTGCCCGGCGCAAAGCGTCTTTATCTGCCCTTGCGGACGGGGCGGACCGCGATCGGCGTGGTCGGCCTCGACAACGACAAGCAGGGACCGCTGCTGACGCCTGAGCAGCAGCGCCTGCTCGACGCCCTGGCCGACCAGGCAGCGGTGGCCATCGAGCGCGTCCAACTCGTCGACGATGTCGACCGCGCCAGGCTCGCGGCTGAAGCGGACCGGTTGCGCTCGGCGCTGCTCACCTCGATCTCGCACGATCTGAAGACGCCGCTTGCCGCGATCATGGGCGCGGCCGGCACGCTGAAAGAATTCGCGCCGGCGCTGCCGGAAAAGGATCGCGCCGAGCTTTTGTCGACGGTGGTCAGCGAGTCGGAGCGTCTGAACCGCTTCATCGCCAATCTCCTCGACATGACCAGGATCGAGTCGGGCGCCATGGAGCCGAATTACGCGCTCCATTATGTCGGCGATGTCGTCGGCTCGGCGCTGAACCGGGCGCAGACGATCACCGCTGAGCACAAAATAGAGACCGACATCCCGGCCGACCTGCCGATGCTGCGGCTGGATCCCGTGCTGTTCGAGCAGGCTCTGTTCAACCTGCTCGACAATGCCGCCAAATACGCGTCGCCCGGCTCGATCATCCGGCTGCAGGCCTGGGTCGACAACGGCGCCGTCATCCTGCAGGTGATGGATGAGGGGCCGGGCATCCCGCCGGGCGACCTGGAGCGGATATTCGACACTTTCTACCGCGTGCGCAAACGCGACCAGGTACGCGCCGGAACGGGTCTCGGCCTGTCGATCAGCCGCGGCTTCATCGAGGCGATGGGCGGCACGATCGCGGCGGCCAACCGCACCGACCGTCCGGGCGCGATCTTCACCATCCGCATGCCGGTGCCGGCTGACTTGCCGGCGCTCGGCGCGCCCCTTACGGATGATGCGGCATGACAAATCAGGCCGTTTCCATATTGGTCGTCGACGACGAGCCGCCGATCCGCAAATTGCTGCGCGTCGGCTTGGGCAGCCAGGGCTATACGGTCTCCGAGGCGCCGAACGCCAAGGCGGCGATCGACCTCGTGCAGGCCGAGCGGCCCGACCTGATCCTGCTCGATCTCGGCCTGCCCGGCATGACCGGCCTGGAGCTGCTCGGCAAATGGCGCGGCGACGGGCTCGACATTCCGGTCGTCATCCTGTCCAGCCGCACCGATGAGGCCGGCATCGTCTCGGCGCTCGAGCTTGGCGCCGACGACTATGTGACAAAGCCTTTCGGCATGAACGAGCTGGTCGCCCGTATCCGCGTGGCGCTGCGCCACAAGTTCCAGCAGCAGGGCGAGAAGCCGGTGTTCCATACCGGCGACCTCTCCGTTGACCTGGTGAAGCGCATCGTCAAGGTCGAGGGCAAGGAAGTGAAACTGTCGCCCAAGGAATACGACATCCTGCGCATGCTGGTGCAATATGCAGGCAAGGTGCTGACGCATCAGTTCCTGATGAAGCAGATCTGGAACGACTCGACCGACGTGCAATATCTGAGGGTCTATGTCCGCCAGCTGCGGCAGAAGATCGAGAAGACCCCGGACCAGCCGCGATACATCATCACCGAGACGGGGGTGGGCTATCGTCTGCGCGAGGTGGACGGAAACGAATAAGGGCGACCGGCTTTCGCCGATCGCCCAAATACGAGCGCCCTTGTTTGCCCGCTTAGTCTGCCGACAGATCCGCCGTCCGGGCCAGCGCGCTTCCAAAACCGTTGAGCGAGATGGTGAAGGAGATCGGCTGCATTGTGTCCGCGGCGATAGCGTTGATCTTCAGCGTGGTGGCGTTCTGCAGGAGGGGCGTGATGTCGGCGTCGAACGTCACCGGCACCAGGCAACCCACCGCCTGGCAGGTGTTGAACTGCAGCGTGCCGTCGAGCTTCTTGTCGTCGATTTCGAGCGCGACGCCGTTGGCGAGCGCAAGCCCGAAGGGCAGCGCCAGCGTGCCCGCGGCGTCCTGACCGGTCTTGGTCGTCAATTCGATCGCCAGCAGCCGCTGGC
Organism: Mesorhizobium sp. M2E.F.Ca.ET.209.01.1.1; assembly: GCF_004010375.2. Lineage (NCBI taxonomy): Bacteria > Pseudomonadati > Pseudomonadota > Alphaproteobacteria > Hyphomicrobiales > Phyllobacteriaceae > Mesorhizobium > Mesorhizobium sp. M2E.F.Ca.ET.209.01.1.1. The sequence goes on from NZ_SADP02000001.1 coordinate 579,330, forward strand.
CGCTCTGCTTGTTGAACTGCTGGTGTGACAGGCTGCAGACCTTGTTGGTGCCGGTGACCTGGCAGTTCACCGTCCAGTCGCCATGCGTTTCCGACAGCGCCGAGGCGCCGCCCGGCAGCTGCGGCTTGGCCGCCGCGTCGGCAGGCTGAGCGGCAACCTTGTCGCCCTTGTTCTGCGCCGCGAATGCCGGCGGACCGACGATACCCGCGACGGTCAGCATCGCTATGGCGAACTTATACCTGATTTTCATCGAATCCCTCGTTGCCAACCGACCAGTCGCGTGGACGGGCGGAGCCGCTGTTAGAGCCGCCGGCAGCCGCCGCCGTCAAGTGCAATGCTGGGGCACGGGCCGGATTTTCTTTGGCATGACAATCGATCAGCTGACCATGGCAGCGCCGGTCCAACACCCTATATTAGGCCGAGGTTCTGTTTTTCATGCGGACAAAGAAGCCATGTCGCCCCGCTACCTATCGACGTTTCTGATTTCAGCTGTCCTGGCGGTCTCCGGCTTGGTGGGCATGGCTTCCGGCGTATCGGCCCAGGTCGTCATCCCGACGAACCGCAACGCGTTGGTGCAGCAGAACCAGTTGCAGCAGTTGCAGAACCAATTGCAGCGGCAGCAGTACCAGCAGCAGCAGCAGATCTATCGTGAGCTCGACCGGCCGATCACGCGCCAGCCTCAGCCCAATGTGCCGGTATATGATCAGACATGTCGAATGGAAGCGGTCGGCAACACGATTTCTCGGGTTTGCCGCTGACATTTTGTTTTTTTCAGTTTATTAGCCGACTTACTTACCGGCAAAATACCCGATTGCAAGGCCGGTGGTTTTAGAGCAATTCCAGGAAAAGTGTGACACGGGTTTTCCGTCAGGAATTGCGTCAAGACAGAGAAATAAAGCGGTTCGCCGTTTCCACGAAATGGTGAGGCGCTCTAGGGTTTGCAGGGGACAGCTTTTTGCCCGCGCCGACAGCGTATGGCAGGGATGCTGCTCTCACCGGAATTTGGGATGGCAACAACCAAGAAGAAAGCAGTTCGCCGAGCCAAGAAAGGGCAACGGATCCGCCAAGTGGCGGCCATTCCGTTTCGGTTGCGGGAAGACGGCGGCTTCGAAGTGCTGGTCGTCACCTCGCGCACCACGCGGCGCTTCATCGTGCCCAAGGGTTGGCCGATGAAGGGCAAGAGCGGACGCAAGGCGGCAACGATCGAAGCCCAGGAAGAGGCCGGAGTTCTCGGCAAGGCCCTGAAGCAGCCTGCCGGCACCTATTCCTATTGGAAACGCATGACCGATGGCTTCATTCGCGTGGATGTTTCGGTCTTTCTCCTTCAAGTCACGGAGGAACTTGCCGATTGGCGGGAGGCCGCGAACCGGCAACGCGCATGGCTGCCGCCGGCAGATGCTGCCCTGCTCATCGACGAGCCTGAGCTTTCGACCCTACTCCGGGATTTGACCTTTCCGGCTGCCGATCCGTCGTCTTAAGCGGACGCCTGTTCAATATCGTTCGGCCCTTACCGGCATGCCGGTGGCGATCCACCGTCGCGGCCGGGCCGTCCCAATTCGCTGCTTGACTCATACATATCCCGACGGTTATACGTCAATCAATAGCCACCGGGTTATTGATTAGAAATGACGACCGCGCACGATATGCTGTTCAGGACGCTTGCCGATCCGACCCGGCGCGCCATTTTCGAACGTCTGTGCCGCCAGGGCGAGCAGACGGTCGGAGCCCTCACAGCCGAGGCCGGTGTCTCGCAGCCGGCGGTGTCGAAGCATCTCGGCGTGCTCAAGGAGGCTGGGCTGGTGCGCGACCGCCATGAAGGGCGCCAGACCCACTACAGCGCGCAGCTCAAGGCGCTCGCGCCGCTGATGGACTGGACGCGCGACATGGCGGGGTTTTGGGAAAGCCGGTTCGACGATCTGGAAGACCTGCTCAAAAGGATGGATCAATGAACGAAGTTTCGGCTGCAACGCGCTCCGTCATCGTCGAGCGCGAGATAGCTTTTCCGCCGGAAAAGATCTGGCGCGCGCTCACCCAACCGCATCTCATCGAGGAGTGGCTGATGAAGAACAACTTCAAGCCGGTCGTGGACCACCGCTTCAAGATGAGCGCGGAGTGGGGCGGCGTCGACTGCCGGGTGAAGACGGTCGAACCGAACCGGACGCTGTCTTACAGCTGGGACACCAAGGACCTCGAGAGCGTGGTCACCTGGACGCTGACCCCGACGGGCACGGGCACGCATCTGCGCATGGAGCAGGTCGGCTTCCGCACGGATCAGGAGCCGTACTACCGCGGCGCCACCGTCGGCTGGAAGAGGTATCTGGCGACCTTGGAGGAAGTCCTTTCGCGGCTCGACTGAGGTCGCGGCCAACAGCAGAACTGCTCGGAACCACACGCTGTTTAGCGGGGCGGCACACCGCAGGCGCAAGCTATGGAGATATCGAAATGAAGATCAAGCTGACCACGATCTATGTCGACGACCAGGAAAAGGCGCTCGGCTTTTATACCGACGTGCTGGGATTCACCAAGAAGGCCGACTTCACCAACGGGCCGTTTCGCTGGCTGACCGTTACTTCGCCCGACGATCCGGACGGCACCGAGCTGCAACTGGCGCTCAACGACAATCCGGCGGCAAAAACCTACCAGCAGGCCATCTTCAAGCAGGGCCAGCCGGCGTTGATGCTGTTCACTGACGACATCAACGCCGACCATGAGCGCATCAAGGCCAATGGCGGCAACTTCGCCGTGGCGCCGACCGCTGTGACGGGCGCCACCATCGCGCATCTCAACGACACCTGCGGCAACCTCATTCAGCTTTCGCAGCTGGCGCGCTGGTAGAGAGCTCGATCTGTCTCGTCATTTGCAAAGGAGGTTAGATTGGACTGGAGCAAATGGATCAGGCAGCTTCATCGCTGGCTGTCGATCATCTTCACCGTTACCGTCATTGCCAATTTCGCCGCCATGGCCATGGGCCCGCCGCCCGCCTGGATCGTCTATTCGCCGTTGATCCCGCTTTTCCTGCTTTTGTTCAGCGGGCTCTACATGTTCGCGCTGCCCTATGCCGCCAGATGGCGCGGCGGGCCGGCGCGCGAGCGCACTGGATCGGCCTGATGGCGAAGGCGAAATCGAAGGCCGACGCATCTCCGGACAAGAAGCCGGTCCTGCTTTCGGGCGGCAATCCGCAGATCGCCAAGGGCCATGGCGACGCTCCCGTGCAGGCCTATATCGCGGCGCTGCCGGGCTGGAAGAGCGAGGTCGCGCGCCGGCTCGACCAGCTCATCAAGCAAGCCGTTCCCAACGTGCAAAAGACCGTCAAATGGAACTCTCCATTCTACGGCATGGAGGGCGAAGGCTGGTTTCTCGGCATCCATTGCTTCGCCAAATACATCAAGGTGGCGTTCTTCCGCGGCCTGTCGCTGGACCCCGTGCCTCCGGTCGAATCCAAGAGCAGGAACACGCGCTATGTCCATATCCATGAAGAAGATCGGCTCGACGAGGAGCAGTTCGTTTCCTGGGTGAAACAGGCGAGCCAGCTGCCGGGCGAACGGATGTAAGCGCGAAGGATCAAGCGCCGTCTCCCCGAAGGACCACGGTGGCGATCTCAGATCCAGCATTAGGGAGAAACCAGACGTGCAAAAAGACGGCGAGCAGGACGGCAGGTCTGCGTCCGAGCTGATCGACGGAAGGATCAAGGAACTGGGCGACTGGCGCGGCCAGATGCTTGCCCAGCTCCGCGCCCTGATCCGGCAGGCCGCGCCGGAAGCCGTCGAGACGTGGAAATGGCGCGGGGTGCCGGTCTGGGAGGATGCCGGCATCATCTGCACCGGCGAGACCTACAAGGCCGTCGTCAAGCTGACCTTCGCCAGGGGCGCGGCGCTGCCCGATCCCAAGAAGCTCTTCAACTCCAGCCTCGAAGGCAACACCAGGCGCGCCATCGATTTCAAGCAAGGCGACAGGGTCGACGAAGCTGCGCTGAAGGCGCTCGTTCGCGAAGCCGTGGCCCTCAACAGATCGAAGGCCAAGCGCTGAGAGATGGCCGCGGTGTAACGCTATCGGTTTGATGTTGCCGGCTTTTTCTTCCGCGCCCCGGCAACACGGATCGATACTATGCGTCAAATATCGCCGTCACGCGGCGTAAGCGCTCTTCTGTTTCTGAGCAATAATTCATGAAACAAATACTGGGCGAATTTATCGGCCGTTAAGCCAGGCGCGCTATCTGGATCGATGTCGCCAATAACCGGGCGACATGTGGGGAAGAATATCGTCTCAACCGACGGATGAGCCAGTCGGACAGACACCGAGGGAGCCTGAACGAGCTCCATGGGAATGGGATGAAGCTCTCGTCGACCGATGCCGGTCCGCGCCTGATAGGGCTGGTCTGGCCCTTTGTCGCTGTGGTCCTGATCCAGGCGCTGGTTGCAACCCTCAGCCTTCACACATTATCGGCTGTCCGCGCCTATGTCGGCGGCGAAAGCCAATGGTCGAAAGGCCAGAAGCACGCCATCTACTTCCTGAACCTCTATGCCGATACCGGCCAGCAGGAGTATTTCAACGAATATCGTCAAGCCATCGCCGTGCCGCTCGCCGATCGCGCCGCGCGGCTGGCGCTCGAACGGGCCGAGCCCGACACGAATGCGGCCAGGATTGGCTTTCTCGGCGGCAACAACCACCCCGACGATGTTGACGGCCTGATCTGGCTGTTCCGGAATTTCCGCCGCGTCAGCTATCTCGACACCGCGATCCGCCACTGGACATCGGCCGATGAGATGATCCTCGCCATCGAGGGACTTGGCGACGACATGCATCGAAGGCTTGAGAAGGGGCCGGCATCCGCGGCTGAGATCGGTCTCTGGAAGGAAAAAATCCACCAGCTCGACCGCCGGATCGGACCGCTTGCCAAGGCCTTTTCCGACAGCCTCGGCGAGGGATCGCGCTTCATCAAGATGGCGCTGACGGCGGCCAATCTCGCCACCGCCGCCCTGCTTATCCTGCTCGTCGTCTGGCGCACGCGCAAGCTGATGATACAGCGCCAGGCGTTTCAGAGCGCCCTCAACGCCGAGCGCGAGCGCGCCCAGATCACGCTGGCCTCGATCGGCCAGGCCGTCATCAGCACCGATTCCGAGGGGCGGCTCGACTATATGAACGCCGTGGCGGAGCGGCTGCTTGCCTGCTCGCTTGCCGCGGCCAGGGGCAGACCCGTCCCCTCCTTGTTCCGGCTCGTCGACAAGGACAGCGGCGTCGAGGAGACCGATCTGATCCCGCGCCTGCTGGCGGGCGAGCCGCGCCGCTCCAACGTGCGCCCGCAGCTCCTGGAGCGTCCCGACGGCTCGGTCGTGCCGGTGGCGCTGAATGGCGCGCCGCTGATCGTTTCCGGCCAGATCCTCGGCTGCGTCCTGGCCCTGCATGACATGACACGCGAGCAGGACTATATCGATCGCCTGTCGTGGCAGGCATCGCATGATGCGCTGACCGGGCTGGTCAACCGCCGCGACTTCGAGAACCGGCTGGCAGGCGCGATCTCCGAAGCGTCGGAAAGGTCGCGCCGGCACGCGCTGATGTATCTCGACCTCGATCAGTTCAAGCTGGTCAACGACACATGCGGCCATGCCGCCGGCGACCAGCTGCTGCGCCAGATCTCGGTACTGCTCGCCAACGAGCTGCCGCCCGGCGATATTCTGGCCAGGCTCGGCGGCGACGAATTCGGCGTGCTGCTGTTCGATTGCGATGCCGACTGTGCCGCCGCAACGGCCGAACGGCTGCGCGCCACGGTCCAGGACCTGCATTTCTCCTGGGACGGGCGCCCCTTCAACATCAGCGTCAGCATCGGCATGGTCGAAGTCGCCAATGTCGGCATGACGCTGGAGGAGGTGCTGCGCGCCGCCGACGTCGCCTGCTACATGGCGAAGGAAAAGGGCCGCAACCGCGTCCAGTTCCACAGCGATGGCGACACCGCGCTGCGCGAGCGCTTCGGCGAGATGGCCTGGGTGCAGCGTCTGCATGCCGCGCTGGATCAGAACCGCTTCAGGCTGCATGCGCAGGAGATCGCGCCCCTGCGCGACGATATTCCGGAGCAGGGCGCGCATATCGAAATCCTGCTGAGGCTGACCGACGAGGACGGCAGCTTCGTCACCCCGCAGAGCTTCATCCCGGCGGCCGAGCGCTACGGATTGATGCCGGCGATCGACCGCTGGGTGGTCCGCAACACCTTCGCCACCTTGGCGGCCAGGCGCGCCGATCCGCGCGCGACGCCGATATCTACCTGCGCGATCAATCTCTCCGGCGCCACTTTCGGCGACGAGACCTTCCTCGGCTTCATGCGCGAGCAGTTCGCCGCGCACGCCGTTGCGCCCGAAACGATTTGCCTGGAGATCACCGAGACCAGCGCCATCGCCAATCTTTCCGAAGCCATGCGCTTCATCGCCGATCTGCGCGGGCTGGGCTGCCGCTTCGCGCTCGACGATTTCGGCTCCGGCATGTCTTCCTTCGCCTATCTGAAGCATTTGCCGGTCGACTACCTCAAGATCGACGGCAGCTTCGTCAAGGACATGCTCGACGACCGCATCGACCGAGCCATGGTCGAAATGATCCATCACATCGGCAAGGTGACGGGAAAACGCACCATCGCCGAATTCGTCGAAAGCGACGGCATCCTCGACGCCTTGAAAGCGATCGGCGTCGACTATGCGCAAGGCTATGCGATTGCGCGGCCCCAGCCATTCGACGCAACCACGGTGCTGCGCGCCAATCGCAGCGAGCGCGATGCAACGGCGGATAGCTGGGAGACTTTGACGCGGACGCTGCGCCGCAAAGCCGGCTGATTATCCAACTCTGGAGCAATTCCAGGGTTTGCGTTGGCAGGTTGGCATGCCTTGGAGATTGGCCGTAACGCCCGTCGCGATCGTCATTCCAGGGCGAAGCAGGAGCGAAGCTCCGTCGCGAAGACCCTGGAATCCATGCCGTTACCTTCGCCAAGGCGTGCAACGGAGCAGAATTCTGCTCCGTGCCGGCGCTTCCATGTCACGGCATGGATTCTATGGTCTGCGCCGCGTCGCTTCGCTCCTTGCTCCGCCATAGAATGACGAGGTTGGGGCGGCTTCAACCAATCCCCGGCATTTGCGCTGACTTTCACGGACGTGAACGGAAATCTCACACCAAGACAAACGGCAACCTTTCAAAATCCCTGTGTCGACGAACTAGGCGACAACCCCTCCGGCCCGCCGTTCCAGCAGGATCGTCGGCTTCTCGTGATAGGTGGTCCGCAAGATCTCTCCATAACCGTTCTTTTCGGCCACCTTCAACGAAGCGCCGTTTTCCGGATCGATGATGCAGACGGTTCTCGCCTCTCCGAACGCCTCGTCGCTCCAGGCGACGATCCGCCCGACAACCTCGCTCGCAAGCCCTCGGCCTTGCGCCTCCGAGGCCAGGGCCCAGCCGGCTTCCGGCACGCCTTCGATCGAAGGTTCGATCTCGCGCTTCAAGTCATGGAAGCCGGCCTCGCCGATGAAGCGCCCCGTCGCCTTGTCTTCGATCGCCCAGAAGCCGTAGCCGATCAGTGACCACAGGCCGGCATGGCGCAGGAAGCGCATCCAGCTTTCCTCGCGCGTGCGCGGCTTGCCGCCGATAAAACGGGTCACCGCAGGTTCCGCCCATATGGCGGCATACGTCTCGAAATCGCCCAGACGATGGGGCCGCAGGATAGTCCGCGCCGTCTCCAGGACCGGCACGCCAGCTTCCGTTTTGACGCTCATGGCACTCCTCTCGTTGAGACGGCAGCGCTTAGTCTGTTTCACCGTTTCGCGGAAACGGTGAAACACACTAACTCTTGTTTTTACGCAATTCCGGACGGAAAACCGCTCGCACTTTTCCTGGGATTGCTCTAGCAAACCGGCGTCCCCTGGCAAGGGCCAGGATTGTCCGGGACCATCCTCCAGCGCAACGATTTCGCCGTCTGGGATTCCTGACCTATGATGCTACTCTTCGGACACAGTATCCAGCCGCTTCGCGGCCACCAGGCGCAGGGAAGAACATGGACACTACTGATCTTGTATTGGCCATTCTCCATCATCTGCTGGTGTTCTCGCTGGCCGGCATCATCGGCGCCGAGTTCGTGCTGGTGCGCGGCGATCTGGGTGCGACGACGCTGAAGCGCCTTGCCGGCATCGACCGCCACTACGGCATCATCGCCGCGCTGATCATCATCGTCGGCGTCTGCCGGGTGCTCTTCGGCCTGAAGGGTTGGGAATTCTACATCTACAACTGGGTGTTCTGGGCAAAGATGGCGGCCTTCGCCATCGTCGGCCTGCTGTCGATCGTGCCCACCATCGGCTTCATCTCCTGGAACAGGCAGGCCAGCGGCAATCCCTCTTTCGCGGTGCCGGCGGCGGAACTTGCCTCGGTGAAGAGCTATGTCCGCGCCGAAGGCTTCATCTTCCTGCTCATTCCGGTCTTTGCCGCGGCCATGGCGCGCGGCTACGGCTACTAGAGCCAAACCCTCGCTCTAGATGATGCCGAAAAGTGTGAAGTGGTTTTCGGGCGACATCATGCTCTATCTCTTTGACTTTAGAGCCGGATTCAGATTTCGGGTCGATTCGACCTGAAATCACCCGGCTCTAGGCCTCGGCCGGAAACGTCTCATCCAGCGGCGCGATCGGCACCAGCGGGGCCGGAATGTCGGTGGTCTTCTCCTTCGACTTGCAGATATCGGCGATCACGCAGGCCGGGCAATCAGGCTTGCGCGCCTTGCAGACATAGCGGCCATGCAGGATCAGCCAGTGATGCGCGTGGCGCATAAACTCGGCCGGGATGACCTTGAGAAGCCCCTGTTCGACCTGTTCCGGCGTTTTGCCGGGGGCGAGCCCGATCCGGTTGCCGATGCGGAAGATATGCGTGTCGACCGCCATCGTGTGCTGGCCGAAGGCGACGTTGAGCACGACATTGGCGGTCTTGCGCCCGACGCCCGGCAGCTTCACCAACTCGTCGCGATCCTGCGGCACCTGGCCCGCATGATCGTCGATCAGCGCCTTCGACAGCGCGATCACGTTCTTCGCCTTGTTGCGCCACAGCCCTATCGTGCGAATGTAATCGCCGACCTTGGCCTCGCCCAGCGCCAGCATCTTGGCTGGCGTGTCGGCAGCCGCGAACAGTGCCTTGGTCGCCTTGTTGACGCCGGCGTCGGTCGCCTGCGCCGACAACACCACCGCGACCAGCAGGGTGAAGGCGTTGACATAGTCGAGCTCGCCTTTCGGCTCCGGCCGCTGCACCGAAAAGCGCCGGAAGATCTCATGCACCTCGGCTGGGCTGTAAAGCGATCGCGAGGTGGCCTTTAGCGGTCTTCCACGGGGCGCCCGGCCGCCACTGGCAGTGGAGGGTTGAGACTTTTTGACAGCTGCGGTTTTTTTCGACTTGGGAGGCGCCATTTCCCTCCTATAATAGTCCCTCATGAGCGACACAAACGCCTCGTTTCAGGCCGACGAGCCATTTTTCCAGGCCTTGCTGACGCCGCACCGCTCGCTCGGCCGTACCGGCTTCCTGATTCTGATGGGCGCGCTTGTCTCCGGCTGGATCGTCACCGGCGCTTTTTTCCTGGCGCATGGCGCCTGGCCGGTGTTCGGTTTCTTCGGCCTCGACGTGATTGCCGTCTACATCGCCTTCCGCGCCAATTACCGGGCCGCGCGCGCCCGCGAAGAAATCTCGGTGTCGCGCACCAGCCTCGACATACGCAAGACCGCACCTTCCGGCCGTTCGGAAGCGCATCGCTTCAACCCGTTCTGGGCGCGCTTCTCGATCGCTCGCCACGCTGAGATCGGCATCACCAGGATGGCCGTCGAAGCGCAGGGCAAGAGCGTGGCGATCGGCGGCTTCCTCAATCCCGACGACCGCGAAAGCTTCGCCACCGCCTTTTCACGCGCGCTGGCGACCGCCAAGACGCGCTGACGCCCAGCAAATCAGAACCGGTAGCGCAGCAACCTGCCGACCTTGCGCATGGCGGGGATAAGCCTCCAGAGGCCAACGAACAAGCGCGCGGACCAGCTAAGCCGCGCCCCTTGCTGCGGCTTGTAGGACGGGATCTCCCCGATGAAGCGAAGTTTTGGCACCGCCTGCTCCAGTTCGCGCGGATCCTCAATGGCCCAGTGGACCTCGGAGCCGGTGGCCTTGATGGCCGGATTGAGGCGCATCAGCTTCAGCCCGAAACGGCTATAGGCATCGAACATCAACTCGCCGCCGGCCAGATGGGAGACAAGCCGCGCGAACAGCCGCGGCCCCTCATCGGCCGGGAGATAGGGCGTAAGCCCCTCCGCCAACACTATGGCGGGACGGTTGCGGGGCACCACGGTCAGCCAATCCGGCTCGATCACCGATGAGGCGACAAGGTGATAGCAGTCACGGGGCGGATAGAGCCTGCGCCTGAGCTCGATGACCTCCGGGTAATCGACGTCGAACCAGTCGACGCCTGGCGGCGCGTCGACGCGAAATATCCGCGTATCGAGCCCGCATCCCAGATGCACCACGATCGCATCTGGATATCTCGCAAGGAAATCCGCGACGCACATGTCCAGTGTTTTCGCCCGGATCGCAAAACCCAGCCCGAGATTGCCGTCGACCTTGAGCTTCGAGAAATCATAGTCGATCTTCTTCACCGCCTCGTCGGCGAAGCGATCCTGGAGGAGCGAATTGGGCAGCCGGCTCTCCAGCGCCTTGCCGTACAGCGTCATCAGCAAGGTTTCCCTTGCCCCGGTGAGATCGACCCTTTCGCCGGCCATGATTGTCCTCTTCGGCCCGAAGCTCACTCTATCTGGGTGCCGGCGCCGGGAAGGCAAGTTTCGGGTGGTTGCAGAACTCTGGAAGGCCGATATTCGCGGCCAAGGAGATATTGCCATGAACGCTCAGATGACCATGAATACGCGCATGAAGCCGATCGCGATCCTTGAGAACGACATCACGCCGGAAGGCAGCGACTACGACGTCGTGCGCCGCGCCATCGAGAAGATCAGCCTCGACTATCGCGACCAGCCCTCGCTGGAGGTGCTGGCCGAGGAAGTCGGCGAGACGCCGACCGGCCTGCAGAAGCTGTTCACGCGCTGGGCCGGCCTGTCGCCGAAAGCCTTCCTGCAGGCGGTGACGCTCGACCACGCCCGCAGGCTGCTCGATTCCGGCATGCCGCTCCTGGAGACGTCGTTCGAGCTCGGCATGTCCGGCCCAGGCCGGCTGCACGACCTCTTCGTCACCCACGAGGCAATGTCGCCCGGCGACTACAAGACCAGGGGCGCGGGTCTCACCATCCGCTACGGCTACCACATCTCGCCTTTCGGCATCGCGCTGATCATGGTCACCGACCGCGGCCTCGCGGGCCTCGCTTTCTGCGATGCCGGCGGCGAGCGGGCTGCCTTCGCGGACATGTCCGGCCGCTGGCCGAACGCGACCTATGTCGAGGACATGTCAGCCACCCAGGCTTACGCCGCGCGCGTCTTCGACCCGACGAAGTGGCGCGCCGACCAGCCGCTGCGCGTGGTGATGATCGGCACCGATTTCCAGCTGCGCGTCTGGGAAGCCTTGCTGCGCATCCCGATGGGCAGGGCCTGCACCTATTCCTCGATCGCGGCGAGTATCGGCCATCCCAGCGCCAGCCGGGCGGTCGGCGCGGCGGTGGGCGCCAACCCGATGTCCTTCGTGGTGCCCTGCCATCGCGCGCTCGGCAAATCCGGCGCGCTCACCGGTTATCACTGGGGTCTGACACGCAAGCGCGCTATCCTCGGTTGGGAAGCCGGCCAAGTGGGGTCCTGAAACTATCGATTTTTTGGCATGCCATTGCGAAAAACCGCGTATGGTAATATAAATCGATACACCCTAAATAGACCGATTGGGTTATTCGCAAAATGCAACCGGCGACAACCTATGGTTATCGCCGATTTTATTTGTAGTTGCTTCCTGACTTTATTTCACTTAACGCTAAATTAACCACGATAAAGGGAAGATGACCCGACGTTGAGCCGGCACCCTCCGGCTCGAAAGAGGAGTCTCAATGAAGTTCTTTCGCGTCGCCATGGCCGCGAGCCTGCTGGCCGCCTGCGCCTGCCAGACGGCATCGGCCACCACCGGAAACGTGCTGTTCAATGGCACGATCACCGCGACCTGCACCATCACGATCAACTCCAACGGCACGATGACCGTGAGCAGCAGTCTTCAGTCGCTGAGCTCGCATAATGCCGGCGGCTCGGCGGGCAGCGCTCAGGTCGATACGACGGGCGGCGTCTCGCTCAGCGTGGACCCGGTAACCACGACGACCGTGCCGGCATCGGACACGACGGCAACGACATGGACTCCGACCTTCGCCACTTCAGGCGCGCAGACGATTGCCGAAACCGGCACCGCGACCGCGCTGACGGTGCCGGGCACATCGACGGTGGCGGTCAATCTCGCCGGCACCAAGAGCGGCACGAACCGGTTCTCCGCCGGCAACTACCAGGCAACGGTGACGCTGCGCTGCGAATAGTCCTAACGCGAAAAGGAGCGGTCCTTGAGAAGAATTGCAATCCTGGCGGCGGGCCTGATCGCCGCGCTGTCTCCCGTTGCAGCGACCGGCCAGTCGATGACGCCGATGCGGGGCGAGGTGCGATCCTTCACCGATGCCTTTGCCGTCCGCGTCTTTCCGGGCAACCCGTACAACCAGCGCATCCGCGTGGAGGTCCATGTCTACGACCAGGATTTCCAGCCCGTCGCGGCCAGGATCACGCCGAGCGCCTTCCTTCTGGCCGGCCAGGCTTCGCGCCCTGTCCTGGTGGTCGTGCCGTTCGACGGCGCGAACGAGCGTAAAGTGCGTATCTGTACCGAGAGCATCCCCTTTCCAAGCGAGCAGACCCAGATAAGGGCACAGATATGCGGAAAGTTCTTCGGGCATCGCAGGTTCTGACCTTGTCCTTGCTGCCCGCCCTGGCTGTCGTCAGTCAGGGGCTTGCAGAGGATATCCTGAACCTGAACCAGAACCAGACCGGTTTCAGCCTGCCCGGCGTCACCCTGCCCCAGGGCCAGGACGAGGTCCATGCCAGCGACGGCACCACCTGCCGCTCAGCCGTTTCCGGCAGCGGCGCCTATCTCGACCTCGGCGTCATCCACGGCAATAACAACAGCAACCAGGCCAACAGCGACTTCGCCACCTATGGCCGCGTGGTGATCCCGATCGGGCGGACGCCGAAACGCGTCGATTGCAGCCGCCTCTACGAGTTGGAAGTCGAGCGCCTGCAGCTTGAATTGAAACTCCTCAAAATGGGCCTCGGCGCCGACGGCCAGACGACGGGGAGTGTGGCCGCCTCCACACCCCAAGGCCCCGCGCCCCAGACCAGCGCGGCCCAAGCCAACGCAGCACAGGTCAAATCAGCGGGATGGGCCAATGAAGGCTGGACCATCAGAGGCACGACCGGCAATGGCAAGAAGCGGAAATAGCTGCGCGCTGCTCGCGGCAGCGGCGCTTGCGGGCTTCTGTCTGCCGGCGCAGGCGGCGATCATCGGCACTTGCACGATCATGATCGGGGCGTCGGGAACCATGAAATCGAACCCCGCAATCAACATCTTCGGCTCCAAGCAGGCAGGCGGGTCGAGCGCCGGCGCCACCATCACCGCGAACTCGCTTCTGTGCACCATCCTTAACCTCTTGGACTGCTATTCCGTCTCCGCGCCGGCGCCGATCGCCTTCACCTCGGCGCCGAGCGGCGGCGACACCAACGTCACTTTTGACACTGTCTTCCGGCTCGACGGCTCGGGCGTGGACATTCCGGGCAGCTCGCCGCAGCGGGTGACCAACGGCATCCATACCATCCAGGTCGATCTGACCGCCACGAAGTCGCCCGGCATCTTCCCGGCGGGCAATTATCAGGGCATGGTCACCGTGCGCTGCGAATGATGCCTGTGGGCCGTAGGCGCGCACAACCGACATGATCTGGCAACCGGCGGACTTTGCGGCTAGCTTCGCGCCCAGCCCGCAATTACAGGAAAAGCGCTTCGCGCCTTTCGCCTGGACTTGCGCAAAAGCAGAGTCTTGGAGCAGGCCCGCCTTTCAGCACGGGTTGAGCCGCTTCAACGGGAGGCAGTTTTTTGATTATCGTTGTCGGTTCGATCAACCTCGACCTCATCGCCAATGTCGACCGCCTGCCGGAACCGGGCGAGACGGTGCGCGGCTCGAGCTTCGCCACCGCGCCCGGCGGCAAGGGCGCCAACCAGGCCTTGGCCGCGGCGCGCGCGGGAGCCCAGGTGCGCATGGTGGGCGCGGTCGGCAAGGATAGTTTCGCCGCCGACGCGCTCGCGCTGCTCAGGGCCGGCAATGTCGATCTCTCCGGTGTCGGCCAGAGCTTCGCCTCGACCGGCACGGCGTTGATCCTGGTCGGCGCCGACGGGGAGAATGTCATCGCCGTCGTGCCGGGCGCCAATGATTCGGTGGTGCCGGGCGATATCGCCAAGGCCTTCCTCAAGAAGGGCGATGTCGTGCTCCTGCAGCACGAGATCCCGCTGCAGACGGTCGAGGCCGCGCTTGACGCAGCGCGCGCGGCGGGCGCCGTCAGCGTGCTCAACACCGCTCCCTTCCGTGCCGAAGCCGCCAGCTTCCTCGGCAAGGCCGACTATGCCGTGGCCAATGAAACCGAATTCGATCTCTATGGCGAGACGCTGTCGCTTTCCGGGCGCGACCGCCCCGCCCGCATGCGCGACTATGCCCAAAAGACCGGCCGCGCCATGGTCGTCACGCTGGGCGGCGACGGCGTGCTGGCCGCGACGCCGCATGATTTCCTCACCATCCCGGCGCTGAAGATCAACCCGGTCGACACCGTCGGCGCCGGCGACACCTTCTGCGGCTATTTCGGCGCCGGCCTGTCGTCGGGTCTGTCGCTTCAGGACGCAATCACCCGCGCCGCCGCGGCCGGCTCGCTCGCCTGCCTGAAGCCCGGCGCGCAGCCGGCGATCCCGCTGGGCAAGGATGTCGACGCGGCTTTGGCGGGAACGCGTTAAGCATGCGTCCCGTCACCAAGCATGCCGTGCCGCCGGCCGGCGACATCTGCCGCCTCCCCGCCGTCGAGCTCGCCCACAGGATCAGGCAGCGACAACTCTCGGTGCGTGAAGTCGTCAGCGCTTTCCTCGACCGCATCGAGGCCGTGAACCCGCTGGTCAACGCCATCGTCTCGCTGCGCGAGCGCACCGATATCCTGGCCGAGGCCGACAACGCCGACGACTATTTGGCGCGAGGCGGCGAGACCGGATCGCTGTTCGGCCTGCCGATCGCCATTAAGGACCTCGCCCTGACCAAGGGGCTTAGAACCACCTTCGGCTCGCCGATCTTTGCCGACTTCGTCCCCGACACGGACGACTTCTTCGTCGAGCGCATCCGCAAGGCCGGCGCTATCATCATCGGCAAGACCAATGTTCCGGAATTCGGCCTTGGCTCCAACACCTACAATCCGGTCTTGGGGCCGACGCTCAACGCCTTCGACCCGGCGCTCACCGCCGGCGGCTCGAGCGGCGGCGCGGCAGTGGCGCTGGCGCTCGACATGCTGCCGGTCGCCGACGGCAGTGACTTCGGCGGCTCGCTGCGCAATCCGGCCGCCTACAACAATGTCTACGGCTTCCGTCCCTCGCAGGGGCTGGTGCCGGCCGGCCCCGACATCGATGTCTTCCATTCGCAGATGGGCGTCGAGGGACCGATGGGCCGCAGCGTCCGCGACATCGCGCTGCTGCTCGACGAACAGGCGGGCTACCACCCGCAGGCGCCCTTGTCGCACGCCAAGGAAGGCTCGTTCCTCGACGGCTTGAGGACAAAAGCCTCCGGCGGCCGTGTCGCCTGGCTGGGCGACCTCGGCGGCCACCTGCCGACCGAACCGGGCGTCATCGACCTTTGCGAGGCTGCGCTCGCACGCTTTGCCGACGCGTCGTTCCACAGCGAAAAGCTGGTGCCCGATGTCGATTTCGAGGCACTGTGGCAGGCTTTCGTCACCTTGCGCCAGGCAAGCAGCGGCTGCGGGCTGAAGGCGCATTACGACGATCCGGCAAAACGCAAGCTTTTGAAGCCCGAGGCTGTCTGGGAAGTGGAGCAGGCGATGCGCCTCACCGCGCCGCAGATCCACGCCGCAACCGTCCGGCGCACGTCGTGGCATCGCACGCTGCTGTCGCTGTTCGAGCGCTTCGACCTCGTCGCCCTGCCGACGGCGCAGGTCTTCCCATTCGACGTGACCACCCACTGGCCGGACAAGGTCGCGGGGCTGACAATGGACAGCTATCACCGCTGGATGCAGGTCTCGGCTTTCGCCACGCTCGGCGGCTGCCCGGCGCTCAACGTGCCGGCCGGCTTCGACGCAAAAGGCCGGCCGATGGGCACGCAGCTGATCGGCCGCCCGCGCGGCGACCTCGGCGTGCTCAAGGCCGGCGCCGCCTATGAGGCGACGCTGCCATGGCCGGCGGGGGCTGCGTGACGGGCCGCCCTGCCCGGCGAGCTTGCGCCAACGCCAATCCCGTGCATTGATCGCGCTCCGCCCAAGTCGGCGCCGTCCTGTTCGAGGCAAATCATGTCGCTGGAACTTTATGCAACCTATGTCGTCGCCTGCATCGTCATCATCCTGGTGCCCGGGCCGACGGTCACGCTGATCATCGCCAACAGCATCCGCCACGGTTCGCGCGCCGGCTTGGCCAACGTCGCCGGCACGCAGGCCGGGCTCGCCATCATGATCGCCATCGTCGGCATCGGCCTCAAAACGCTGATCGCCGGCATGGGCCACTGGTTCGAATGGGTGCGGCTGATCGGCGCCGCCTATCTCATCTGGATGGGCATCCAGATGTTTCGCGCCAAAGGCACGCTCAACCCCGACGGGTCGGCGAAGAAGCCGCGTGGCGGCTTCTTCCTGCAGGGGTTTCTGGTGGCGATCTCCAATCCGAAGACGCTTGTCTTCTTCGGCGCCTTCTTCCCGCAGTTCATCGCGCCGCAGGGCAATTACACGCTGCAGATCGTGGTTATGGGCCTGACGGCGATGATCTTCGCCGCCATGTCGGACTCAACCTACGCCCTTGCCGCCGGCCGCGCCGGGCGGCTGCTGTCGGCCAGCCGCGTCAGGCTGATGTCGCGCATCAGCGGCAGTTTTCTCGTCGGCGGCGGCCTATGGCTGGCGTTTTCGAAGGCGAAGTAACGGCGCCCGGGAGCCAACACACCAACGGCAATCTCATGGAATAGAAGGCCGATTGAAAGTCGGCCTTCTATTCACCACATGATTGGCGGTTGGGGATTCATGCCAGTGTCATGGGCTTTTGCCGATCTGAAAAGGAACGCGCTCGGCGTGATCCCGATTGTCATTTTGCTCACGGCGATTCCCGCAGCCGTGATTGGCTGGACCAATGCTGCGAGCCCGATACGGTCGGTCGTCGCGATCGATGCAACCATCAGAAGTGCCCAGTGGGGACAGGGCGGCATTAACTATGTGCTTTTGCTTGACGACGGCTCATCCCTTCTTGTCGACGACGATCGCCTCCACGTGATCGGCTCGCGTATCGGCATCGAGCGCGTCATCCGCGAAAATGGGTTCATCTCATACCGCTTTCCGGAATGAGTGGAGCGAGAGGTCGGTGCTGTCCATTGAGCGGCAGCATCACAAGCACAGCGCCGACACCTATCGACTGCTCAACGGGTGACGGCGCACGCCTGATGATTTGGGGCGGTCAGTTCAGCCGCCCCAACCTCTCCACCAGCAGCGCGAAGAAGCCGTCATGGTCAATGTCGCGCATGACGGTGGCGTTCTTTTCGCGCTTGGTGACACCCCACCAGTCGATCACCGTCATGCCCATGGTGAGCTCCGACGCGGTCTCGACGCTGACATTGCAGTGGCGGCCTTTGAACAGTTCCGGCTTGAGGAGATAGGCGATCACGCATGGATCGTGCAGCGGCCCGCCATCGGTACCGTATTTTTCCTCGTCATAGCGTTCGAAGAACTCCAGCATCTCGGCGGTCGCGGTGCCGACCTTGGTGCCGAGCTGGCGGAAAGCCTGGATGCGCTTCGACGAGGTCAGCGCCTTGTGGGTGACGTCGAGCGGCATCATGACGATCGGAATGCCCGATTTGAACACCAGATCGGCGGCCTGCGGGTCGACATAGATGTTGAATTCGGCGGCCGGCGTGACGTTGCCGCCTTCGAAGAAGCCGCCGCCCATCAGAACGATTTCCTTGATGCGCGGCGCGATCCTGGGCTCGCGGATCAGCGCCAGCGCGATGTTGGTGAGCGGGCCGAGCGGGCAGAGCGTGATCGTCCCGCTTTCCTCGCGCATCAGCGTCTCGACGATGAAATCGACGGCATATTGTTCCTGCAACGGCATGGTCGGCTCAGGCAGCTGCGGCCCGTTCAGGCCGGTCTTGCCATGCACTTCCTCGGCGGTGACGAGTTCGCGCGCCAGCGGGCGGATGGCGCCGGCATAGACCTTGATGTCGGGCCTGCCGGCCAGCTCGCAGATCTTGCGGGCATTTTTCTGGGTCAGCTTCAGCGGCACGTTGCCGGCAACTGCGGTGATGCCGACGATCTCCAGTTCGGAACTGCCGAGCGCCAGCAATATGGCGACGGCATCGTCCTGGCCGGGATCCGTGTCGATGATGATCTTTCTGGACTGGGGCATTTCATTTCCTTTTGGGGAGTCTTTTTGGGCGGGGTTTCGAGCATGATCCCGAAAAAGTGGAAAGGTTTTCGGACAAGATCATGCTCCAACGAAGAGCTGAGCCAGGGTGGCGGTTCAACGAACCGTCATCCTGATTTCAGCGGCTTGAACTTGATCGCGCGGCGGACCATATCAAGACCATCGGGAAAAATGCCATCCGGGTTTTTCCAGTTTGTGTCGCTCTTTAGAGGACAGTGTAACAATGTCTCGAATGACGCCCTTCTCCAGCCCGCTTCTTCTGGGCTTCGATGCCATGGAAAAGACGCTTGAGCGTCTGGCGAAGACCGGCGACAGCTATCCGCCGTACAACATCGAACGCCTCAGCGCCGCTGACGGCAAGGCCGAAAGGCTGCGCATCACACTGGCCGTTGCCGGTTTCGCCGAGAGCGACCTCGATGTCACCACGGAGGAAAACCAGCTGATCGTGCGAGGTCGCCAGACCGACGACACCGAGCGCGAATTCCTCCACCGCGGCATCGCCGCGCGCCAGTTCCAGCGCTGCTTCGTGCTGGCCGACGGCATGCGGGTGATCGCGGCCGAGCTGAAGAACGGCCTGCTGTCGATCGATCTCGATCGGCCGGAGGCCGAGCGGCTGGTACGAAAAATAAACATATCGGTGAAAGACTGACCTTTGCCGATGGCTCTATGCGAGGCGGCCAATCCTGGCGTCCTCGCGCCAAGGAGGCTTGAAATGACCAGAACTGACGAAACGATCACCATGACCAGCGGCGAACTCGCCCATCTCGGCGAAGGCTCTGTCGCTTATCTGAGGAAAGTGTCGAGCGACGACCTGCGCGGCCGCTTCCCTGGCCTCGGCGAAATCGCGCCCGGCCTGGAGCTGTGGGCGCTGTTTGCCGCCAACGGCCAGCCGATCCTGCTTTCCGATGCCCGTGACCGGGCGCTGGCGGGTGCGCTTGAGAACGACCTGACCACCGTCGCGATCCACTAACGCGGCTGTGACGTCTGGAATGGAAAGGGCCGCCAGCGGCGGCCCTTGGAAGGTTTGTTTAATCCAAAAACGAAGCTTTAGTCCAAGACATCAGGCCGCGTGCGAGGCCTGCGTGTCGGACAGCAGCGCGTGGATCGCCACCGCGTCCCGCGTACCTCTGATCTTGGCAACCGTGTCGGCATCGCGCAGCACGCGCGCGATGCGCGACAGCGCCTTGAGATGGTCGGCGCCCGCGCCTTCGGGCGCAAGCAGCAGAAACACCAGGTCGACCGGCTGGTCGTCCAATGCCTCGAAATCGACCGGCGTTTCCAGCCGCGCGAAGACACCGGCGATCCGCTTCACGCCCGCGAGCTTGCCATGCGGAATGGCAATGCCATTGCCGACGCCGGTCGATCCCAGCCGTTCGCGCTGCAGGATGGTGTCGAACACCTCCCGTTCCGGGATTCCCGAAATCGCCGCCGCCCTCTCCGACAGCAATTGCAGAAGCTGCTTTTTGGAATTCGCCTTCAACGCCGGCATGATCGCCGGGACGCTGATGAGATCGCTGAGATCCATGCTTGAAAAATCCCTTGCTCGCCTGCCGCGCCAGTCGTCGCCCCCTCGCGCGGCCGGCTTTTTATGCCTGTGCGACTTTGGTCGTCGACGGATCGATCCAGCCGATATTGCCATCCGGCCGGCGGTAGACGATGTTGAGATGGTCGGTCCCGGCGTTGCGGAACAGGAATACTGGGCTGTCGCTGTTGTCGAGCTCGATGACAGCCGACGCCACCGACATGGTCCGCAGCGTCATGCTTGATTCGGCGACGATGGCCGGAGCAAAGTCCTCCGGAATGTCTTCTTCATCGTCGGTCAGGGGCGCCATCACCGTGTAGGCGATGTCGGTCGGCTCTTCGCCATTGCCGTTGCCGGTGTTGCGCGATTTCAGCCGGCGCTTGTAGCGGCGCAGCCGTGTTTCCAGGCGGTCGGCCGCCGCCTCGAAAGCAAGCGTCGGGTCCTGGGCGTCGCCGGTCGCCTGCAAGGAAGCGCCGGAATCGAGCCGGACCATGCAGTCGGCGGAGAAACGCGACCCCGATTTGATGACCGTGACATGTCCTGAAAAACCCCGGTCGAAATATTTCTCGATCGCCTCGCCGACCCGGTCGTTGATGCGCGTGCGGAACGCATCGCCGATGTCCATGTGTTTTCCCGAAATGCGTAGATTCATCTGAAAACTGACCTTCCTTGCTCAGGCTTCAAACTGGTCCCGAGTTTATACCCGTGGCGCGCGCGCACAAGCTTCGCAACGGCATGCGCGCCGATTTTAGACCCGAACTTTCCGGTTGATCACAAGTCGCCTTCTTGGCCATCCGTGGCCGTATCTGACGGACCCATTCGCAAGCGGGCATTACCGCCCCGCTCATGCGGGCGGGCTTCTAGACACTTCATTGCGGCTTGTCAATGAAGCTTGGGAATTGTGGAAAATCAGCCTGTCTCGCACCGGCCAGGCCTGTGTGGGGATTCGGGTCAGGCCGGCATCATCCGAATATGGACAAGCCTAGCGGCCGGCGTTCGCGAGCGCTCGCTTCTCCCGTCGCCGCTGCACCGAGGACGCGATGTTCATGCCTTCGCGGTATTTCGCGACGGTGCGGCGCGCTATGTCGATCCCGCTTTCCTTGAGCATGTCGACGATGGCGTCATCGGAGAGCACGTCGGCGGGCTTTTCCTCGTCGATCATCTGCTTGATGCGGTCGCGTACGGCCTCGGACGAGTGCGCTTCGCCGCCTTCGGCCGAGGCAATCGACGCTGTGAAGAAATAGCGCAGCTCGAAAACCCCGCGCGGCGTAAGCATGTATTTGTTGGCGGTGACACGGCTGACGGTCGATTCATGCATGCCGATGGCGTCGGCCACCGTGCGCAGGTTGAGCGGCTTGAGGTGGCGCACGCCATGGACGAGGAAGGCGTCCTGCTGCCGCACGATTTCCGAGGCCACTTTCAAAATGGTCTTGGCCCGCTGGTCGAGGCTGCGCGTCAGCCAGTTGGCGTTCTGCAGGCATTCGGCGAGAAAATCCTTTTCCGCCTGGTCCTTGGCGTGGCTCGATACACGGGCAAAATAGACATTGTCCACCAGCACGCGCGGCAGCGTGTCGGCGTTGAGCTCCACCGCCCAGCTGCCGTCATTGGCGGCGCGGACCTCGACATCGGCGACAATCGCGTCGCTTGCGCCGCCCGAGAATGCCAGGCCGGGTCGCGGATCGAGCGCGCGGATCTCGGCCAGCATGTCGAGGAGGTCCTCCTCATCGACGCCACAGATGCGCTTCAGCGTCTGGAAATCGCGCCGCGCCAGGAGCTCGAGATTTGCGACCAGCGCTTTCATCGCCGGATCGAACCTGTCGCGCGCCTGAAGCTGCAGCGACAGGCACTCGGCAAGGTCGCGCGCGAAGAGTCCTGCCGGCTCGAAGCTCTGGCAGACGCCAAGCACATGCGCCACGGCCGCTTCATCCGTGCCGAGCCGGACTGCGATCTCCACCAGGTCGGTGCGCAGATAACCGGCCTCGTCGAGCCCATCGGCGAGCTCGCCAGCGATGAGGCGGTCGCCAGGGCTCAGCGAAGCAAGCGCGATCTGCTCGCCAACATGTTCGCGCAATGTGACGGCGGCCGCGGCCATGTCGCCGACGTCGAATCCCTCCGACGAGGCCGTGCCGGCGCTGCCCGCTGCCGACTTCCACTGCGCCGTGAGGTCCGGCCCCAGCCGCTCGCTGGTGCCGGGATCGTCGGGAAACAGGTTTTCCAGGGAGGAGTCGAGTTTTTGCGAGATCGCTTCCGAGCTCCACTCCGTCTCGCCCTCGAACCAGTCGCCCGCGCTATCCCGCTCCGGCGCGGCATCGCTTTTCTGGGCCTGGTCGCTGGCGGCGTCGTCCTGCGGCTCGGCGCGCTCCAGGAGGGGGTTGCGCTCGATCTCCTCATCGATGAAGCGCTCGAGCTCGACATGGGTGAGCTGCAGCAGCCGGATCGACTGCATCAGCTGCGGCGTCATCACCAGCGACTGGGATTGTCTGAGCTGCAGTTTGGCTGCCAGCGCCATGGTGGGATTCAAACGCCTCGTCTACGCGTCGGATCTTGCTTTCCGGTCGGGCATAGAAACTGGCCCGGCTTTTGCTTGTCAAGGAAAACGCTAGCAGGATCGGCTTACCGGAGCGTTATCGGGCCGAAAAATCGCGACAAACCAGTCGAAATTCGCTCAAATTCACTCTGAAGAAAGGTATTTTACGCTCAGAGCGTGAAACCCTCGCCGAGATAGAGGCGCCGCACATCGGCGTTGGCGACGATTTCGTCGGCCCGGCCATGCGTCAGCACCTGGCCGGCATGGATGATATAGGCGCGATCGATCAAGCCGAGCGTCTCGCGCACATTGTGATCGGTGATCAAGACGCCGATGCCGCGCGCCGTGAGGTGACGGACGAGCTGCTGAATGTCGGCGACGGCGATCGGGTCGATGCCGGCGAAGGGTTCGTCGAGCAGCATATAGGCAGGCCGCGTCGCCAACGCCCGCGCGATTTCGAGGCGACGCCGCTCGCCGCCCGACAGCGACATCGACGGCGCCTTGCGCAGATGGCTGATGTGGAACTCCTCGAGCAGCTCGTCGAGATTGCGTTCGCGCACCTTGCGATCCTTTTCGACCACTTCCAGCACGGCGCGGATATTCTGCTCGACGTTCAGGCCCCGGAAGATCGACGCTTCCTGCGGCAGATAGCCGATACCAAGGCGGGCGCGCCGGTACATCGGCATCGAGGTGACATCGAAGCCGTCGATCTCGATGGAACCCTCATCGACGGGGACAAGGCCGGTCACCATGTAGAAACAGGTGGTCTTGCCGGCGCCGTTGGGGCCAAGCAGGCCGACGGCCTCGCCGGCGCGCACGCCGAGCGTCACCCCGCTCACCACCTTGCGGCCCTTGTAGCTTTTGGTCAGGCCCTTGGCGATCAGGGTGCCCTTGAACTTCGCCTTGTCGGTGCCGACCGTCGCCGGGGCAGCCGGCTTTGCGGCCGCCCGTCCCGGAAGACGGGCAAGCAGCGAGGATACGCCGGCCATTACTTGCTCGACGCTCCCTGCTGGGCCGTGCCCTGCTTCTGGGGCGTGATCGACATGATGACGCGGCCGCCACAACCGTCGACATTGGCGAGGCCGCTCTTCATCTGCACGGTGAGCATGCAGCCCTTGAGCACGTTGTCGCCCTGTGACAGCACCACTTCCTTGCCCTTGAGCACCAGCACCTGCGTCTTCATGTCGAACGTGCCGCTGTCGCCGGTGGCGACCTGGTCGTTCGATTTGACGTAGACTTTGTTCTCGACCTCCAAGTGATCGATATTGGCGGCGCCCGTCATTGCCGACGCTCCGGCAGCCGCGCTTTTGTCAGCCTTGGGGTCCTTGACATAGTACACCGTCATCTTGCCGGCCTTTAGCAGCGTCGGCCCCTGATTGACCGTGACGTTGCCGCTGAAAACGGCCATGCTCTCGGCCTGCCGGACTTCCAGCTTGTCGCTCTCGATTTGGATCGGCTGGTCGCCGGACAGCTTGAGCCCGGACATCTGGCTGGTCGCGCTCGACTGCGCGAAGGAATGCGCCGCCCCCAGAAACAGCAATGCGGAGGCAGCGCCCAGGGCCCACGCGGATTTACTGCGACGCATTCTGTTCTCCACTGTTTACCCCTGCCGCCTTCAGCGCAGTCGGATCGATGTTGACGCGAACCCGGTTCTCGAAGACCACAAGCCTGCCATTGTCCTCGACCGACATCGAGTCCGCGGTGATGCGCGACCCGCCACGGCTGACGTCGACCGGATTGCTCGTCTTCATAGAGCCTTTGCCCATGTCTAGGAAGATCGATTTGAATTTCGCCGCAAGGCCGTCTGTCGTCGTCACGCTGACGTCGCTGGTGAGGTTCATCGTATTGGCGTCGCGATTGTAGATACCGTGCTCGGCATCGACCGATACGATATTGTCGGTGGCGACGGGCAGTTTGGCGTTGATGCCTTCGAGATCGATCACGGCCTGCTGGCCGACGTCCTGCGTCGCCCTGGTCGCCGTCAGCGAATAGGGCAGCTTCTGCTTGGTGAAGCCGTTGAGCTTCGGATTGGCCATCACCAGCTTGCCGTTCGAAAACGCCGTGCCGTCGGCCTGCACGGAAATGGAGATGGGCGCTTTAAGGTAGGAATAGACTGGAAAGGCGATCGCAATCGCGGCCGCGAGCAGCGGCACTGCGAATTTCAGCACGCGCACGCGGCGCGAGTGCCGTCGCGCGCGGTTGAACGCCTCGCCGCGCGTCCCGTCTTGGATCGCGGGAGCGGGTGCCGGTGCGGCATCGCTCGTTTCGTCAGATCGCGCCAACATGACTTTTCTAATGAACCTTTGCCCGCCCAAACATCGCCTATAGGTGGTATGCCGGCACCTACACGCAAGCACAAGGGGACGAAAACTGCAAAAATGTGACGGCTGCCGCCCTCAAAATCGGGAGGAATTCGGGGAGACGGCCCGCACTTCATAGCAGATACAGAAGGGGACTGCGTTAATTTTTCGTGAGGTCGGCATCAACGCCGAGGCTCGAAGCCGACGATCAGGAAACGGTAGCCCTGTGCTGAGGCTTGCTTTAAAAGCTTGCTTTCCCACCGACCCATGAGGCTGACGATGGCAATGAGAGCCGACGACCTGATCGACCGCCGCCGCTTGCGCCGCAAGCTGACTTTCTGGCGCGTGGCCGCTTTTTTGGTTCTGGCGGCAGCCGTCATCGCCTTCTCGGCCTGGTTCTATGACGACAATTTTACCGGCCGCGCGGTCCCTCACATCGCCATGGTGAAGATCGAAGGCACAATCACCGAGGACGAGGAGCTACTCAAAAGGCTGGAGGCGATCCGCACATCGCCGGAGGTAAAGGGCGTCATTTTGTCTGTCGATTCGCCCGGAGGCACGACTGTCGGCGGCGAGTCCATCTTCGAAGCGGTGCGCAAGCTTGCCGGCGACAAGCCGGTGGTCGCCGAGGTCGGCACGCTGGCGGCATCGGCCGGCTATATGATCGCCAGCGCTGCCGACCATATCGTCGCGCGCAAGACCTCGATCGTCGGCTCGATCGGCGTGCTGATCCAATACCCTGATGTCAGCGGTCTCATGGACAAGCTCGGCATCAAGCTGGAGGAAGTGAAGTCATCGCCGCTCAAGGCTTCGCCCTCGCCCTTCAAGCCGACCAATGACGATGAGCGCGCCATGGTGCGCAAGCTGATCCTCGACAGCTACGACTGGTTCGTCGGCATCGTCGCGGACCGCCGCAAGATGACACATGAGCAGGCGCTGGCGCTGGCCGACGGTTCGATCTTCACCGGCCGCCAGGCGTTGGCCAACCATCTGGTCGACGCCGTCGGCGGCGAGCAGGAGGCGATCGACTGGCTGGCGACCAAGGGCGTGGATGCCAAGCTCAAGGTCGTCGAGTGGAAGGACAAGGACAGGCGTGGCGGTTTCCTGTTCTCGCAGTCGATGACAAAAATGGCCGCCAAGGCGCTTGGCCTGCCGGATGCCGGCGGCGATGTCATTCACGAGCTTGGCGCCGACCGCTTGTTTCTTGACGGTCTCGTTTCGGTCTGGCACCCTTGACATGCCGTTGGCACGAGCCAAAAAAGCAATAAAAATCATTCTGATAATCGTCTGCAGTGGTTTTACGGGGAACGTTCTATGATCAAATCCGAGCTTGTGCAGATCATTGCTGCACGCAACCCGCACCTTTTCCTGCGCGACGTCGAAAACATCGTCGGTGCGATCTTTGACGAAATCACCGACGCGCTTGCCGAGGGCAACCGGGTCGAGCTGCGCGGTTTCGGCGCCTTTTCGGTGAAAAACCGTCCCGCCCGCACCGGCCGCAACCCGCGCACCGGCGAATCCGTCGAGGTCGAGGAAAAGTGGGTGCCGTTCTTCAAGACAGGCAAGGAGTTGCGCGAAAGGCTGAACGGCGGCAAATAGGCGCCGCGCCGGCGGGTGAGACGGCATCTTGGCGCTTAAAGCATGTCTCCCGAAAGTGGAGGCCGGTTTCGGGGCAAAGACATGGGCGCTTAGGAAGCTTTTCTTTATGGAGATCTGATGTTCAATCGCTTCATCCTCGTCGTGGTCTTCGTGCCGCTGGCCATCATCCTGATCGCGCTCGCCGTCGCCAATCGCGGCGCCGTCGCCTTCACGCTCGATCCATTCCATCCCGGCAATCCCGCGCTGACGCTGAACCTGCCGCTTTTCATCTTCCTGTTCCTGGCCTTGGCCATCGGCATGGTCGTCGGCAGCATGGCGACCTGGGTGAAGCAGGGGCGCTACCGCAAGCTCGCGCGCCAGCGCGGCCTGGAGGCTGAAAACCTGCGCCAGGCGGTGAGCCGCGCGCCGGCCGCGCCGAACGGACCGGCACTGCCCAAGCCGACCAATTAAAGCAATCTGGAGCCTTCGATGCTGACCATTTCGGCCGCCGAGGTCGACCGCGCGCTGACCTTTCCCGGCCTGGTCGAGACATTGCGCACCGCCTTCCGCGAAGGGGCGGTGCAGCCGGTTCGTCACCATCATGGCGTCGAGCGGCCGGATGGTGCGGCCTCGACCCTGCTTTTGATGCCTGCCTGGACCGACTTCAACGCGGCGGGAACTTCGGCCGATGGTCATATCGGCGTCAAGATCGTCACCGTGTCGCCGGACAACAACATAAAAGGCAAGCCGGCGGTGATGGGCCTCTACCTTTTGCTCGACGGCGTCACCGGCGAGCCGCAGGCGATGATCGACGGCCAGCGGCTAACGCAATGGCGCACGACCTGCGCCTCGGCGCTCGCAGCCTCCTATCTCGCCCGCAAGGATGCCTCTCGGCTCTTGGTCATCGGCGCCGGCGCGCTGTCGCCGTTCCTAGCCAAGGCGCATTCGGCGGTCAGGCCGATCACCTCCATCCGCATCTGGAACCGCACGCCGGCCAATGCCGAAAAGGTGGCCGCCGCCTTGCGCGCCGAAGGCCTTCCGGCAAGCGCGGCCGGCGACCTCGATGCGGAGCTTGCCGAGGCCGACATCGTCGCCTCGGCGACTATTTCCAACACGCCGCTGGTCAAGGGCGCGCTGCTGAAGCCGGGCGCCCATGTCGATCTGGTCGGCGGGTTCACGCCCGACATGCGCGAGGCCGACGACGATGCCATTTCGCGCGCCCGCGTCTATGTCGACACCCGCGCCGGCGCCACCAAGGAGGCCGGCGACATCGTTCAGCCTCTGGCCTCGGGCCTGCTGAAGCCGGAGGCGATCATCGCCGACCTGCACGAACTCGCGCGCGGCGAGAAACAAGGCCGCCAAACCGACAGCGAGATCACGCTGTTCAAGTCCGTCGGCGCGGCCCTTGAAGATCTCGCCGCCGGCATCGCCGTCTACGAGGCGCTCAAATAACAGCGCTTTCCAGCTTGGCGCCCATCGCCTCGCCGATCAACCGGAAATCACGCTCGCTGATTTCGAACAGGCCGAAGCGCAGCTGGTAGCCCCAATTCGGCTTGCCCGCGGTGAAGTCGAGCCTGTCCAGCAGCGGCTTGATCGGTGCTTCCCTGGCATCGCACCAGTCGACGTCGCGCCGCGCGGGCGTGAAACCGCCGCCCATGACGCCCTCATACACCTCCCCTTGCCGCACCGTGCCGACGGCCGTGAAGGATTGCAGCCCGTCTTTCTCGCCGAGCACTGTGCTCGGCGAGTAATAGACGATGCCGTCGCCCGGCTTGATGCGGCGCAGCGGCGCCGCCTTGCCGTGGTTGACCTGCATGAAGCCATCTTTGCGGCTGATCCGCACATGCTCGGCCGATGCGACCGCGAGCCAGAAGGCGCTCATCCCCGCGCTCCCGCGAAAGGCCAGTACACGCGCAGGCGATGATTGTCTGGATCGAGCGCGACGAAGGTGCGGCCGAAATCGAGATCGGTTGGGGCCTGCAGGATGTTCAGGCCGCGACCCGACCAATCGATGTGCGTGGCATCGACCGCCGCCGCGTTGTCGACGGCAAGCACAAGCTCGCCACCACCACCTGCCGCCGCTGCGGCCGGTTCCACCGTATGACGCGACCAGAGGCCAAGCTTGAAGCCCTTGTCGAGCACGAACATCGCAAAGGTCGGCGAGGATTCGACCGGCTCGCGTCCGAGCAACGAGGCGTAGAACGCGCCGCTCTTTTCCGGACTGTCGACATAGAGGATGACGAAATTCGGCGTGTTCATATTGATCTCCAAAGTTTGTCTGAACCTTGGAAACCATACGCAGACCTGCTGTCAGAATCTGGCAGCAGCAATCAACCGGAAGTGTCTTTCGCGCGGCTCTGATCCGGCCCGTTGAGCGTTGCCCGCCACTCCTTCAGCATCGCCTGGCGGCGGCGCGGATAACGGATGTCGGTGGCCGTGAGGCCGGACATGCGGTCGGCGCGAAAGTGGCGAAAATCCTGGCGCATTTCGCACCAAGCCACCATCACCCGCACCTTGTCGAAGAAGCTGAGCGCGAACGGCCAGACCAGGCGCATCGACGGCGAGCCACCGGCGTCACGATAGAGGAAGCCGAGCTTGCGCTCGTCGCGGATCGCCTGCCGCACGACACCGAGGTCGATCGTTTCGAGATGCTCCGCGTGCGGCCCGACCAGCAGCGTCGTCGCATCGAGATCCTCGCGCAGGTCATCCGGCAGCACCGCCGCGATCTTGGCCAGCGCATCCGCCGCTGCGGTAGCCAGCCTTTTGTCCGGCTGCTTCGCCACCCAGCGCGAGCCGAGCACGATCGCCTCGATCTCCTCGTCGCTGAACATCAGCGGCGGCAGCATGAAGCCCGGCTTCAGCACATAGCCGAGCCCCGCCTCGCCTTCGATCGGCGCGCCCTGCCCCTGCAGCGTCGCGATGTCGCGGTAGAGCGTGCGGATCGACACACCCATCTCGTCCGCAAGCGTGCGGCCGCTCACCGGCCGCCGATGGCGGCGCAGGATCTGGATTAGGTCGAGCAGGCGTTCGGAACGGGACATGGATTGGGTAACCGATGCGCCGCACAATAGGGCTGGCCCCGACATCACGGCAAGCGACCCTCCAAGGGAACGCCTTCCGTTCGTGGCCGTTGTGCCGATTATGGAGATGCGCGGGTTCCTGTTGTTCTGGTCTGTGCTGACCGCTCTCGTCGCGGCGCTCAGCCTTGGGCCATCCTTTGCCCATGTGCTGGAATCGCTGCCCAGGCTGACAAAATGGTCGCCGGCTTTGTGGCGCGAGGCGACGGTCTTCAACGGCCAGTTCGTGCTTTTTGCCGTGATCGGAGCGCCGCTCGATATCGCCGCGATCCTGTGCCCGGCGCTTCTCACCTGGATGCTGCGCGGCCAAGCTGGCGCGTTCTGGCTCGTGCTGGCCGCCACGTTGCTCTACGCCGTTTCGCTGGCGCTCTGGTTCGGTCTCGTCAAACCGGCCAACGACGTTCTCGCGACCTGGGCGCCAGGACCGATCCCGGACAATTTCGAGGCCGTCCGGCTGCGTTGGGAAACCGGCCACATGGCGGTGACCTCGGCGAAGGTCCTTGGCTTCATTTCGCTTTGTTTCGGCCTGCTCGGTGTCCGGCACGGTTGACGGCCGCACCATTCGATGAGCCAGGCTTTGTTGCGCCGGGGGGCTTAGCTGTGGCAGAAGCGGGCCGAACCGCCGGAGATGATCCTTCTTGAAATCTTTTCGCGACAAGCGCCGCGATAACCGACCGCAGCACGCGAGGCCGGAACAGGCCCGCTTGCGCGATGCGTTTGCGGCTGGACGGCAGCAGGCGGCACCCGCGGAGC
Source organism: Mesorhizobium sp. M2E.F.Ca.ET.209.01.1.1 (assembly GCF_004010375.2). Lineage (NCBI taxonomy): Bacteria > Pseudomonadati > Pseudomonadota > Alphaproteobacteria > Hyphomicrobiales > Phyllobacteriaceae > Mesorhizobium > Mesorhizobium sp. M2E.F.Ca.ET.209.01.1.1. Next base: position 609,726 of record NZ_SADP02000001.1, read on the forward strand.
GCCGCGAAGCGAAACCGGCGGACCGGCAGGATGCCAAACCGGCGCCGCGCGTGCTTGCGCGCCGCGAGGGCACCTTGCCCGCCGAGCGCCTGCCGCTGATCCTCGAAGTCGCGCCCAACGCCGACTACGCGCTGCTGGACAGCGGCGCGGGCGAAAAGCTCGAGCAATACGGCCCCTACCGCATCGTGCGCCCCGAGGGCCAGGCGATCTGGCAGCGCGCCCTTCCGGCGAAGGAATGGGAGCGCGCCGACGCCATCTTCACCGGCGACACCGACGAGGAAGGCATCGGCCGCTGGCGTTTCCCGAAGGCGCCGCTCGGCGAGACCTGGCCGATGAAGCATGACGGCATCGACTATCTCGGCCGCTTCACCTCATTTCGCCATGTCGGCGTCTTTCCCGAGCAGGCTTCGCATTGGGACCATATGGCGGGGCTGATCGCCGCGGCGAAGCGCCCGGTCAAGGTGCTGAACCTCTTCGGCTACACCGGCCTTGCCTCGCTGGTGGCGGCCCGCGCCGGCGCCGAGGTCACCCATGTCGATGCCTCGAAGAAGGCGATCGGCTGGGCGCGCGAGAACCAGGAGATGGCCGGCCTCGGCGACAAGCCGATCCGTTGGATCGTCGAGGACGCGGTGAAATTCGCCGAGCGCGAGGAGCGCCGTGGCAGTCGCTACGACATCGTGCTGTTCGATCCGCCGGCCTATGGGCGCGGCCCCAAGGGCGAGGTCTGGCAATTGTTCGAGGACCTGCCGGGCCTTACCGATCTCTGCCGCGCGATCCTCACGCCGAAGCCGCTGGCCGTCGTTCTCACCGCCTATTCGATCCGCGCCTCCTTCTTCGCCATCCACGCGTTGATGCGCGATACCTTCGCCGGCATGGGCGGCACGGTCGAATCCGGCGAACTGATCATTCGCGAGAAATCCGCCGGCCGCGCGCTGTCGACCTCGCTCTTCTCGCGCTGGGTGGCTTGAAATGAACGCATATGACGGCGCTCGTCCTGTCGGGCAGGTCAAGGAAGTCACCAGCCTCGCCAATCCGCTGGTCAAGGACATCAAGGCGCTGGCGCTCAAGAAATTCCGCGACCAGCAGAACGCCTTCATGGCCGAGGGCTTGAAGCTGGTCATCGACGCGCTCGACCTCGGCTGGTCGATCAGGACGCTGGTCTTCGCCAAGGCCGGACGCGGCAACGCGGCCGTCGAAAAGGTCGCCGCGCGGACTGTCGCCGCCGGCGGCACGGTGCTGGAAGTCTCCGAGAAGGTGCTGACCGCCATCACCCGGCGCGAAAATCCGCAAATGGTGGTCGGCGTCTTCGCCCAGCAGACCGTGCCGCTGAAGGACATCCGCGCCAGGGACGGCGATGTCTGGGTGGCGCTCGACCGCGTGCGCGACCCCGGCAATCTCGGCACCGTGATCCGCACCGTCGACGCCGTCGGCGCCAAGGGGGTCATCCTTGTCGGCGACACCACCGATCCGTTCTCGCTGGAGACGGTGCGCGCCACCATGGGCTCGATCTTCGCCGTGCCGGTCGCGAGAGCGACCGAGCAGGCCTTCCTCGCCTGGCGGCGCGATTTTTCGGGCCTGGTCGTTGGAACGCACCTCAAGGGCGCGGTCGACTATCGTTCGGTCGATTTTTCCAGGGGACCAGTTCTGCTGCTGATGGGCAACGAGCAGCAGGGTCTCCCGGACAGCCTCGCCGAAAGCTGCGACCGGCTGCTCCGGATCCCTCAGGCAGGCCGAGCCGATTCGCTCAATCTGGCCGTCGCCACCGGCGTGATGCTGTTCGAGATCCGTCGCGGCGCGTTGAAGCTCGACGCCACCGAGACGCGATGAGGACTGCCCATGAGGACTGACAAGTGAAATCCTGGTCCCCTTATGCCTTGCTGGTGATCGTTGCCATTGCGCTCGACCAGTGGATCAAGCAGCTGGTCGAGAACGGTCTCGCCTTTCAGGAGAAGGTCGATCTCCTGCCCTTCCTGGCGCTGTTTCGCACCTACAACACCGGCATCGCCTTCTCGATGTTCCAGTCCTTCGGCGATACCGGCCTGGTGGTCATCGCGGTGCTGGTCGTCGCCTTCGTGCTTTATCTTGCCACGCGCACCCCTGCCGGCCATGTCATCGCCCGCACCGGCTTTGCGCTCATCATCGGCGGCGCGCTCGGCAATCTCATCGACCGGGCCGTCTACGGCCACGTCATCGACTACATCCTGTTCCACACGCCAGTCTGGTCCTTCGCGGTGTTCAATCTCGCCGACGCCTTCATTTCGGTCGGTGCGGCGCTCGTGGTCTTCGACGAGCTGATCGGCTGGCGGCGCGAGCCGAAACCTTCGCAAGATTGACCGCGCGGGTCTGTCGCCGCACAGTCCAACGACCCACGGAACCCGAGGAGAAAAACCGTGACCGACACCTTCAAAGCCATCCTCGTTTCGCGCGATGCGGACAAGAAGCAGTCCGTCGATGTCGTCGACCTCACCGAGGCCGATCTGATGGAGGGCGATGTCACCGTGGCTGTCGAAGCGACGACGGTGAACTACAAGGACGGGCTCGCCATCACCGGCAAGGCGCCGGTCGTGCGCCGCTGGCCGCTGGTTCCGGGCATCGATTTCGCCGGCACCGTGACCGACTCGTCCCATGCCGACTGGCGCAAGGGCGACAAGGTGATCCTGAACGGCTGGGGCGTTGGCGAGACGCATTACGGCGCCTATGCCGGCCGGGCCCGCGTCAAGGGCGACTGGCTGGTGCCGCTGCCCGAGGGCATGAGCGCGCATGATGCGATGGCCGTCGGCACGGCAGGCTACACGGCAATGCTCTCCGTCATGGCGCTGGAGCGCCATGGTATCGTGCCGGACCGTGGCCCGGTGGTGGTGACGGGTGCGGCCGGCGGCGTCGGCTCGGTCGCCATCTCGATCCTGTCGAGCCTCGGCTACCATGTCATCGCTTCGACCGGCCGCAACGCCGAAAGCCCCTATCTGATCGACCTCGGCGCGGCCGAGGTGATCTCGCGCGAGGAACTCAGCCAGCCGGCGAAGCCGCTCGCCAAGGAACGCTGGGCGGGCGGCGTCGATTCGGTCGGCAGCCATACCTTGGCCAATGTGCTGTCGATGACCTCCTATGGCGGCGCGATCGCCGCCTGCGGCCTGGCCGGCGGAATGGACCTGCCGGGAAGCGTCGCGCCCTTCATCCTGCGCGGCGTCTCGCTGCTCGGCATCGATTCGGTGATGGCGCCGAAGCCGGTACGCCTGGAGGCATGGCGCCGCATCGGCGCCGACCTCGACCTGAAGAAGCTGTCGACATTGTCACGCACGATCGGTTTCGACGGCATTATCGCCACCGCGCGCGACATCGTCGAAGGCAAGGTCAGGGGCCGCGTCGTCGTCGACATGTAGCCCGCCGGCCCGGCAAAGCTGCGGCTTCGGCCGTAAGTGCGGCGGCAGGAATCCGGGCAATCGCTAAAATTCGAACGATCCGCCCCAGTCTTCCATAATTTCTGTCTGGCATGGTCCGTGCATGGTCGCGGACTCCCACATCAGGCAGGACAGCAAAGCCGCCGGCGCTGACAGGCTCATCCCCGATGCGCCGAAGCGGCAGGTGCTCGTCGCGCCGCCGCTGGCTCCCGACTTGCCTGCCGCCAGCCACGAAGGCCTGCCCTTCCTGACGATCGTCGCCATCGTTGTCCTGGCAGGACTGGCGCATCTCACCGGGGCGCCGATCATCGTCACCGTCGGGCTCGCCGCCGCGGCCTTCGCCGGCCTTGCCATGCATCTGCGCAGCCGCCGCGACGAGCGGCGCACCGCGGCACTTCTCGACGAGACCGCCGCCCGCAGTCGCGCCGAGATCGAGACCCTCGCCGACCGCATGTGGGAGATGCAGGAGAGCGAGGAACGCTTCCGAGGCCTGATCGACGCGCTCGGCGACCTTGTCGTCCATCGCGATCGCGACGGCCATATCGTCTATGCCAACAGCGTCTTTGCCTCGCTTGTCGAGATCGACCCTCGCAATCTCGCCGGCAAGACTTTGTCCGAGCTTGGCATCGACGTCGGCATCGTTCCCGACGCCGCCTTCTCAGACCATGAATGCCTGAGCTCCACCGATGTCGCGATCCGCACACCGAACGGACCGCGCTGGTTCTCCTGGATCGAATTGTCGGTGCGCGACAAGGATACCGGCGCCGTCTCGCACCGGGCGATCGCGCGCGACATCACCGCCCGCAAGCGCGCCGAATCCTCGCTGATTACCGCGCGCGAGCGTGCCGAATATGCGAGCCAAGCCAAGTCGCGCTTCCTCGCCACCGTCAGCCACGAGATCCGCACGCCGATGAACGGCATCATGGGCATGGCGAAGCTGCTTGCCGACACCGACCTGTCGCCGGAACAGCGGACCTATGTCGGCGCTGTTTCCACCTCGGCCAGCGCGCTGCTCGCGCTTATCGAGGACCTGCTCGACTATTCCAAGATCGAGGCTGGCCGCTTCGAGCCCGAGCCGCAGCCGACTTCGCTGCGCGAAATCGCCGACAACATCATCGAACTTCTGGCCGCGAAGGCCTTTGCCAAGAATATCGGTCTCGGCTGCTATGTCGAACCCGATGTGCCGCAGATGATCACGGCCGACCCCGGCCGCCTGCGCCAGGTGCTGCTCAACCTGATCGGCAACGCGGTGAAGTTCACCGATACGGGCGGCGTGCTGCTCACCGTGGCGCGCGCCCGCACCGAAACCAGCGACTGCATCTGCTTCACCGTCGCCGACACCGGCCCCGGACTGCGCGAAGAGGACATGGAGCGAATCTTCGAGGAGTTCGAGCAATCCGACGGCACCTCGACCAGGGTGCATGGTGGCGCCGGCCTCGGCCTTGCCATCTCGAAGCGGCTGGTGACGGCGATGGGCGGCACCATCTCCGTTTCGAGCCGGCTGGGTGAGGGATCCGAATTCATTCTCGAGATCCCGGCGGTCGCGGCGACCGATCCGCCGCCGCACCGGCACAACATCCTTGCCGACCGGCGGGCGGTGATCGTTTCGAAGAACGCCATCGAGGCCGATGCCATCGCCCGCGCCATCAGGGCCCATGGCGGCATCGTCGAGGTTGCGGCGACGCCAGGTCAGGCCGCTCCGTTCGCTGCCGGCTGCAACGTGCTGCTGATCGACGCGGCGCTCGAAAACAGTGACGGGAGGTTGCTCAAGCGGTTGCGTGACTCAGGCTTTGCCGATTGTGAAGCCATCACCCTGATCGCGCCGACGGACCGAGGCATGCTCGGCGAATTCCGCGCCAACGGCTACGCCACCTTCCTCGCCAGACCCGTGCGCGGCGAGACGCTTTTGCGGGTGCTGTTGACCAGCCATGGCTCCGCGCTCACCCAGCCGCGGCCGGAGCCGCGCGGCGCCGCCTCGGTGCGCAGGCGCGACCAGGGCCTGTCGGTGCTGATCGCCGAGGACAATGACATCAACGCCATGCTCGCCCGCGCCACGCTGCTCAAGGCAGGGCATCGCGTCAAGGTTGTCGGCAACGGCAAGGCCGCGGTGGACGCCGTTACCGAGGCCGGCTTCAAGTTCCGCTTCGATGTCGTGCTGATGGACCTGCACATGCCTGTCATGGATGGCCTGGATGCGATTGCCGCCATCCGCCGCCATGAAGAGTCCCTGGCCATGCCGCCGATCCCGATCATGGTGCTTTCGGCCGACAGCCAGGAAAAGACCCGGCATGCCGTGCTTGCCCATGGCGCCAGCGGTTTCGTGACCAAGCCGCTCGACCCGGACGCGCTCGTCCAGGCGGTTGAGGGCCAGGTCGCCGCCTGACGAAATTTTGAACTCTTGAACACCATGCATCGCCTGGCTTTCGCGACGGTAAGATAGCCGGTTGAGGGTATTGCCCAGCCGACAAAGTATTGCCCGCCACGTCGTATCACGGTACTGTCACAATCCTGTTGCACCTACACCGTATCCCCGTGCCAAGAGGGATGGCTCGAAGGAGAATCACTCGTGCATACAGTTATGCCTGAATGTGACACTCGGCCGAATGCCGGCGGCGCCCTGCTCGCCGCCCGTACCGCCGACGCCGTCGCAAGCGGTGCTCCGCTGGGCCGGATCGGCAACCTCGAGGTGCGGCTCGCCCGCAACGAGGCTGAGATCGCCGCCGCCCAGGAAGTCCGCTATCGGGTATTTTATGACGAGCTTGGCGCGAGGAAGGACCTGTTCCAGGCGCAGGACCGGCGCGATGCCGATCGGTTCGACCCGCTCTGCGATCACCTTCTCGTGTTGGACACGTCCCTTCCAGGTCCCGAGCATCGCCGCATCGTCGGCACCTACCGCCTGCTGCGGCAGGAGATAGCCGCGACTGCCGGCGGCTTCTATTCCGAGGGCGAGTTCGAGCTCACCAAGCTGATCGCGCGGCATCCCGGCCAGCGCTTCCTCGAGCTCGGCCGCTCCTGCGTTCTGCCCGAATACCGCTCCAAGCGCACCATCGAGGCGCTCTGGCAAGGCATCTGGGCCTACATCAACCACTACAACATCGGCGTGATGACCGGCTGCGCCTCTTTCCACGGCATCGTGCCGGCGGCGCATGCCGAGGCGCTGACCTATCTCGCCCATCATTGCCGCACCAACTCCGCCTGGGATGTCCGCGCGGTTCCGGGACGCTACTGCTCGATGGACCTGATGCCGATCGAGGCGGTGAACGCCAAGGCGGCGATCGCCGCCATGCCGCCGCTGGTCAAGGGTTACTTGCGCGTCGGCGCCCGCATCGGCGACGGCTGCGTGATCGACCACGAATTCTCGACCGTCGACGTGTTCGTCGTCATGCCGGTCAAGGAGATCGGCGCCCGCTACGTCAATTATTATGGCGGCGAGGGACAGCGCTTCGCGGCATAGCGAATAGCGAATAGCGAATAGCGAATAGCGAATAGCGAATAGCGAATAGAACGCTATCTCGGGTTATCTCTATTCGCTACTCCCTATTCGCTATTCGCTCCGTTACGGAATATCTTCCGGCCTTCGCCCTGGCCGGCTCTTATAGGCCGCAAACGACCAGCCGAATTTAAGCGCTCCGCCGCGCACCACGAACGCGGCCGCGAAGCCGAGCAGGCTGGACGCCAGCGCCGGCAGGCCGGCAAGATCGCCAAGTGTGAAGATGGCGGCGCCGGCAAGGGCGGCGGTGACATAGATTTCAGGCCTGAGCAGCACCGAGGGCTCGCCGGCAAGCAGGTCGCGCAAGATGCCGCCGAAGGTCGCCGTCAGCACGCCCATGATGACCGAAACGACCGGCGAGCCGGTGATCGCCAGCCCCTTGGCCGCGCCCATCACCGAGAACGCCGCAAGGCCGACGGCATCCAGCCAAAGCAGCAGCTTGTAGCGGGATTCGAAGCGATGGGCGCTGAAGAAGACCAGCACCGCGACGACCGCGCAGATCAGCACATAGCCGCTGTTGGCGACCCAGAATACGGGCAGGTTGAGGATGACGTCGCGCAGCGTCCCGCCGCCGATGCCGGTGACGCTGGCCAGGAACAGGAAGCCGATAATGTCGAGCTGCTTGCGCGATGCCGCAAGCGCCCCCGTCGCCGCGAAGACGGCGACGCCGGCATAGTCGAGCAAGGCGATGGGATTCATGGGTGAGCGAGTAGTGCGTAGCGAATAGTGAGTAGGGAATAGCACGAAGCCGCAGACGATTATCAGTCCCCTACTCACTACTCACTACTCACTACTCCCTATTCGCTACTCACTATCAAGCATCCTTCTCGGCCTGCTCGTTCACCGGACCGGGCTCGGCCTTCGCCTCGGCGGCTGCCTTCGGGCCACCCTTGGCGACGCCGACCATCGCCGGCCGCAGCACGCGCTCGCCGATCGAATAGCCAGGCTGCACCACCTGGACGACGGTGCCGGCCGGGACCTCCGGGTTGGGCACTTCGAACATCGCCTGGTGGAAGTTCGGATCAAACTTCTCGCCCTCAGGCGCGAGTTTCTTCACGCCATGGCGCTCCAGCGCCGACAGCATGGCGCGCTCGGTGAGGTCGACGCCCTCGATCAGCGCCTTGAAGCCGGCATCGCCGGAGGCCTTGGCCTCGGCCGGAATGGCATCGAGCGCGCGGCGCAGATTGTCGGACACCGACAGCATGTCGCGCGCGAAATTGGCCACCGCGTAAGTGCGCGCGTCATGCACGTCGCGCGCGGTGCGCCGCCGCAAATTCTCCATTTCGGCCGCGACGCGCAGCGCGCGGTCCTTCAGTTCCTCGTTTTCCTTCAGCAGCCGCACAAGCGCTTCATAGTCGCCGTCGACGCCACCTTCCGCACGCTCGCCGGAAGCCTGGGTGGCTTCCATATCTTCGGGCGTGCGTTCGTCTTTTGCCTGGTCGCTCATCGCCGTTTCCCGTCATTCGGATTGGTCTGGATTTGCGCCCGATATCGAGGTTTGGAGGCCAAAAATCAAGGGGTAAGCGCTCGCGGCGGATGTCGAGCCATCATTCCAAATTAATTCAAATTTTACCGTATCACGCAGCTTTGCTTGCCCTCGGATGCCGTTGCGGGAACCATAAACGGGCTGGAGGAGTTTCGAAGCCGATATAGGATTTTGGGACGATGAACGGCAACAATGGCAACCGGCGCGCCGAATTGGCTAACGATATCAGGCGGCAGGCAGGCAGCGAAGCGACAAAGCGCTTTCTGCGCACCTTGCCGGCATTTCGCCTGGAAAAGGAGGTGCCCCGGCGGCTGAGCGACCTGCTTGACCGCCTGGACGGCGTGGATGCCAGGAAAGCAGGCGGCGAGCGGCGTCAATAGCCGCGCGCCGCGGTCAGAGCAATTCCAGGAAAAGTGTGTAGCGGTTTTCCGTCCGGAATTGCGCAAAGAACAAGTTCAGGCCGCCTTTCGGTCCTCACGCATCAGCGCTTCGCCGTGGCGGATCTCGGTGCCGAGCACCTTCAGGCATTCCCGCATGAAAGCGGCAAGGCCAGGCCAGCCCTTGGCCGAAACCAGATTGCCGTCGACATGCGCGCCGGTCGGCGCGACATCGATATAGGTGCCGCCGGCAAGCGTCACTTCCGGCTCGCAATAATGCAGCGCCGCCACTTCCTTGCCGCGCACCACGCCATCGACCGCGATGAGGATCTGCACACCGTGGCAAATGGTGAAGATCGGTTTGCCGGTCTCATGGAAATGCCTGACCAGCGCCTGCACGCGCTTGTCGATGCGGATATATTCCGGCCCGCGCCCGCCGGCGGCGTAAACCGCATCATACTCGGCCGGGTTCACCTCGGCGAAGGTCTTGTTGAGGATATAATCGTGGCCGAGCTTTTCGGTATAGGTCTGATGGCCCTCGAAGTCGTGCAATGAGGTCTTCAGCACGTCGCCCGCCTTCTTGTCGGGGCAGACGACATGGACTGTATGGCCCACCGCGTGCATGGCCTGTTCAAAGACGAAAATCTCGTACTCCTCGCTGAACTCGCCAACGAGCATCAATATCTTCTTGCCTGCCATGCCGTTTCCTCCCTTAGCCGGCTATTTATTTCGGAGCGCAAAATAATAACCCTATCCTAAGGTGAAGACGGCAAAAGGGGAAGCGCAAATCGCCGAATTGGTCTGACCAGATGGATTCGATCTCCTCGGCAGGCGGGCAAAGGCGACGTCATCCTGACAGAACCGAAGAAGCTGGTCCGACCAAGACCGGCGATCAGGCTGCGGCCCGGATCATATCCGCGGCCTTCTCGGCGATCATGATCGTCGGCGCATTGGTGTTGCCGCCGACAAGGGTCGGCATCACCGAGGCGTCGACGACGCGCAACCCTTCCAGCCCGCGCACCTTGAGCTGCGGGTCAACCACGGCCATGTCGTCGACGCCCATCTTACAGGTGCCAGCCGGGTGATAGATCGTGTCGGCGCGCGCCCTGATATGCGCCATCAGTTCGGCATCGCTGGACGCGCCGGCGGTGTAGATTTCCCTGGCGCGATATTTCGCCAGCGCCGGCGCCTCCAATATGGCACGCATCATCCGCACGCCCTTGAGCAGAAGCTCGCCGTCGCGCTCGTCCTCGAGAAAACGCGGATCGATACGCGGCGGCGCCAGCGGATCGGCGCTGTTCAAACCCACCTCGCCGCGCGAATGCGGCCGAAGCACACAGACATGGCAGGAAAAGCCATAGCCTAGATGCAGCTTGCGGCCGTGGTCGTCGACGATGGCGATGCAGAAATGCAGTTGCAGGTCGGGACGCTCGATCGCCGGATTGGATTTCAGGAAAGCGCCGCCCTCGGCATAGGGCGTTGCGATCATGCCGCCGCCGTCCTTGCGCCAGCGCAGCATATGCCTGATCAGGCCCGGCATGCCACGGAGGCCGATGCCCATCAAATCCGTCTGCCTGGACTTCCAGGCGAGGATGAAATCGAGATGGTCCTGCAGGTTCCTGCCGACGCCCGGTAATTCGTGGACGAGCGGGATGCCATGCGCCGCGAGCTCGACCGCCGGCCCGACGCCCGAGAGCAGGAGCAGCTGTGGCGAGCCGAACGCCCCGCCGCAAAGGATGACTTCGCGCCTGGCCTCCGCCACGTCTTCCCTTTTACCGATACGATAGCGCACGCCCTTGGCGCGCTTGCCGTTGAGAACGACGCCCGTCGCATGCGCGCCGGTGACCACGGTCAGGTTCGACCGGTTCATCGCCGGATGCAGATAGGCGGCGGCGGCCGAGCAGCGCTCGCCATTGCGGCGCTCGCCCCAGAACTGCGTCACCTGATAGAGACCGGCACCTTCCTGCTCCGGCCCATTGAAATCGTCGTTCAGCCTGATCTGGTTTTCACCGCAGGCCTCGACGAAGGCCCTGGAGATCGCGCGCGGCTCCTGCTGCTCGCAGACCCTGAGCGGTCCGTCGCCCCCATGCAGCGCGTCGGCCCCGCGTTGGTTGCCTTCGGCGCGCCGGAAGTAGGGCAGCACCTCGTCCCACGACCAGCCGTCGCAGCCGAGCTCGGCCCATTCGTCATAGTCGCGGCGGTTGCCTCGCGTGTAGAGCATGGCGTTGATGGCGCTTGAGCCGCCCAACGCCTTGCCGCGCGGCTGATAGCCCCTGCGGCCGTTGAGACCCTCCTGCGGTATTGTCTGGAAGCCCCAATTGTTGATCTTCGGCCGACCGGGCAGCAGCGCGATGATGCCGGCTGGCGCGCGGATCAAGAGATCCTTGCCGGCGCCGCCCGCCTCGAGCAGGCACACCGTCTTCGACGGGTCCTCGGAAAGTCTCGCGGCAAGCGTCGAGCCGGCGGAGCCGCCGCCGGCAATCACATAGTCGTAGCGCATGGTTCCCTCCCGGCGGATCTTTCCGTCCGTTGCCTGGAGAGAATGCTTGCTTGCGCTGCTTGTAAAGATGCCGCTGCGTCAGCCAAAGGCACGATCCCGAACCGAGGGTTCGGAAAAGATCATGCTCCGACAAGGACTGGATCAGGATGACGGTCAACCAGACGTCATTCTGATCCAGCGCGCTTGCGCCGCCATGAATATTTCGGGCCCTTGGGCTCAGGCTCCACGGCCGGCTGGTAATAGACCGGCAGCCCGCCGGTGCGCCCTTCCTCCAGCCGCTTCAGCAGCACTGGATTGGAGACCTCGAACTCGTCGAAACCGAGCCGCAGCATGTGTGGCAGCTGGTCGACCAGCACCTGGCCAGTGGCGCGCACCGGGCCCTTGAAATGATGCCGGGCGCGCAGCAATTCGCCCTTGGAGAAGGAGCGGCCGTCATTGAAGGCCGGGAAGGCGAGCACCACCAGCGACAGCTGGTCGAGCAGGCCGGTTATCTTGTCGAGTTCGTCGCCGGGCTGCAGCAACACCCCAATGCGCTCCTTGGCTGACTTGCGGATTTCTTCATCCAGCCCGAGAAAAACCAGCAGCGGCAGGATGAAACGGCCATTGCCGGCAAGCGCCTCGGCGCTTTCGGCGTGCGTCCACTCGTCCTCGCGAAAACCGTCCGGGGTCCAGAGGCGGGTCCCCGCTATAGTCGATCCAGTCATCAAAAATCCTAAAGTCCAAAAGATTCCAAGGATTGCCGAGATTCAGGTCAGGCCGAGCCGAAAATGGTGGCTTCCGAGAACCGGAGCGGAGCGTACTTGAAGTACGTGAGCACCGGAAGCGCAGGAAGTCGCCATTTGCAGGCCGGCCTCACCTGAATATCGGCGTATCCTTAAAGCGAGGCGTCGGTCAGCGACTTCTCCAGGCCCGACAAGTGGATGCCGCACTCGGTCTTGGCGTGGCCGGCCCAGCGGCCGCTGCGCGCGTCCTCACCGGGCTGCACGGGCTGCGTGCAAGGGAAGCAGCCGATCGAGAGGTAGCCATAGGCGACCAGCGGATTTTCGCGCAGCGCATGCGCGCGCATGTAGTCGGCCTGATCAGACGTCGTCCAATGCGCCAGCGGATTGATGCGGATGCGCGAGCCGACGGCCTCGAAGACGGGCAGAGCCGCGCGCGTCGAAGCCTGGAAGCGCTTGCGCCCGGTGAACCAGGCACGGAACGGCTCGACGCCGCGCGCCAGCGGCTCGACCTTGCGCACATTGCAGCAGGCGTCCGTGTCGGTCTCGTTGAGCTGGCCGGTCGGATCGACGCGTTCGAGCGCCGCCTCGTCCGGCTTGATCACCCTTATATCCGTCAGGCCGAAATCGGCGACCAGCGCGTCGCGATAGCCGAGCGTCTCCTCGAAATGCTTGCCGGTGTCGAGGAAGATCACCGGCATCGAGCGGTCGATCTCCGAGATCATGTGCAGCAGCACCGCCGAATCCGCGCCGAAGGAGGACACGGCTGCGATCTCGCCGCGGAAGGATTCGCGCGCCGCGCGCTGGATGATCTCGATCGGCTTCAGATGGCCGAGCAGTGCGTCGAGCCCCGCCGCTTCGGCGGCGATGCCGGCCTCGACGTCGACAATACGGTCAAGCGGCCTTGGTTTCGCCAGCATAGAGCGCCTCCTTGAACGGCGCGGGACCGACACGGCGGTAGGCGTCGATAAAACGTTCGTCGGGATTGAGCCGAAGGCCGAGATAGGTATCGACGATCTGCTCGATGGCATCGGTGATCTCTTCCGATGAAAAGCCGCGGCCGATGATCTCGCCCACGGACGTGTTCTCGTCGGCCGAGCCGCCGAGCGTCACCTGGTAGAGTTCGGAGCCCTTCTTCTCGACGCCGAGAATGCCGATATGGCCGACATGGTGGTGGCCGCAGGCGTTGATGCAGCCGGAGATCTTCAGCTTCAATTCGCCGATCTCGCGCTGCCGCTCCAGCGAGGCGAAGCGCTGCGAGATTTCCTGCGCGATCGGGATCGAGCGCGCCGTGGCCAGCGCGCAATAATCCAGGCCCGGGCAGGAGATGATGTCGCTGATCAAATTGGAATTGGCGGTCGCGAGGCCGATCTCGACCAGCGCATCATAGACCGCCTTGAGATCGGCGCGCGCCACATGCGGCAGGATGAGGTTCTGCTCATGGCTGACCCGCAACTCGTCGAAGGCGTATTTCTCGGCGATGTCGGCCACCGCCTCCATCTGGCTGTCGGTGGCATCGCCCGGCACCTCGCCGATGCCCTTGAGCGAGATGGTGACCGCCGCATAGTCGGGATGGCGATGGGTCACGACATTCTGGTCGAGCCATTCCGAGAAGCTCTTGGAGTCGAGCCTGGCCTGCTTCACCAGCGCATCGCCTTCAGGCCTATCCGTTAGCGCCGGCGGCGCGAAATAGGCGTTGATGGCCTGGATGTCGGCTTCCGGCAGCTTCAGCTCGGCGTCCTTCAGCTCCTGCCATTCGGCTTCGATCTGGCGGGTGATCTCCTCGACGCCGGTCTCGTGCACCAGGATCTTGATGCGCGCCTTGTACTTGTTGTCGCGGCGGCCGTAGAGATTGTAAACGCGCAGGATCGCCGTGCAGTAGGACAGAAGATCGGCTTCCGGCAGGAAGTCGCGGATCTTCTTGGCCACCATCGGCGTGCGGCCCTGGCCGCCACCGACATAGACGGCGAAGCCGAGCTCACCGGCAGCGTTCTTCTTCAGGTGCAGGCCGATGTCATGCGTCTGGATGGCGGCGCGATCGCGCTCCGCACCGGTCACCGCGATCTTGAACTTGCGCGGCAGGAACGAAAACTCCGGATGCACCGAAGACCATTGACGCAGGATTTCCGCATAGGGACGCGGATCCGCAACCTCGTCGGCGGCGGCACCCGCGAAATGATCGGCGGTGACGTTGCGGATGCAATTGCCGCTGGTCTGGATGGCGTGCATCTCCACGCTGGCGAGATCGGCAAGGATCGCCGGAATGTCCGACAGCGCCGGCCAGTTGAACTGGATGTTCTGGCGCGTGGTGAAGTGACCGTAGCCCTTGTCGTATTTGCGCGCGATGTGGCCGAGCATGCGCAATTGCCTGCTGTTCAGCGTGCCGTAGGGCACGGCGATGCGCAGCATATAGGCATGCAGCTGCAGATAGACGCCGTTCATCAGCCGGAGCGGCCGGAACTGGTCCTCTGTGATCTCGCCGGCAAGCCGGCGCTGCACCTGGTCGCTGAACTCGGCGACACGGGCGTGCACGAAATCCTGGTCGAACTCATCGTAACGGTACATGCTTCGTCTTTCCGGACGCGTCCGCCCGCTCTTTACTTCAAATCTTAAGCCGCCTGGGTCGCTTCCAGGCTTGCCTGCTTGCCGAGATCGGTGCGGATGGTCGGACCCGCGGCGCGGATCTTTTCGCGCAGCCGCACCGGCTCGACCAGACCATCGACCACTTCCACATCGATCAGATTGACGTCGACCACCTCATTGTTGGCGTAGGCTGCGGCGCCGATCGCTTCCAACCGGTCCTCCGCCGCCTTGTCATGCGCGATCTCCGCATGGCCGACCGTCTCCGCCCAGCCGCCATCGGCGTACCAGACGGCGATGCCGTCGGAGAGCCTGTTCGCGGTCAGAACCTTCATGGTTGAACTCCTTCGGCGACGGCCGAAGCCGCGCCCTCATGCTTATGTGCCGCGAGCGGCTCGGATCGTTCAAAATTGGCGCCCGCGACCGCATCGCCGATGATCGTCATCACCGGACCGGTGAGGTCGGCGCGCTGCTCCAGCGACGGCAGGTCGGCGAGCGTGCCGTGGAAACGGCGGCGATTGCCAAGGCTGGCATTCTCAACGACGGCGACGGCCGTGTCCGGCGACAACCCTGCTTCAATCAGCCTGCCGGCGACCTCCGCCGCGACCGAGCGGCCCATATAGACAGCGACCGTGGCGCCGGAAATGGCGAGCTTGGCCCAGTCGGGCAGCGAGTTGCCCTTGAGATCGTGGCCGGTGGTGAACACCATCGAGGACGAAACGCCGCGCAGCGTCAGCGGCAGCTCGAAATCGGCGGCGGCGGCGAAGGCGGCGGTAACGCCCGGAACCACCTCATAGGCGATCCCTGCGTCACGCAGCGCAGCCATCTCTTCGCCGGCGCGGCCGAACACAAGCGGATCGCCGGACTTCAGCCGCACCACGCGCTTGCCGGCACGGCCGAGTTCGATGAGTAGCGCATTGATCTCTTCCTGGCTCTTGGAATGGCAGCCCTTGCGCTTGCCGACCGGCAGGCGTTCGGCATCCCGGCGGCCCATGGCGACGATCGCCTCCGGCACCAGCGCGTCGTAGACAACGGCGTCGGCTTCCATCAGCAGGCGGTGCGCGCGCAAAGTCAAAAGGTCTTCCGCGCCCGGACCAGCGCCAACCAGCGCGATGTGTCCGCCGACCGGAGCGTCCTGAGCCAAAAGCTCGACCGCCGCGCCATGCGCTTGGGCAAACTCGCCGGCTTCGATGGCCTTGGCCGGCGCGCCGGCGAAGAAATCGCTCCAGAAGCGGCGGCGGCAATTGCCCTTCGGCAGCTTCTCGGCCGCGACCCGGAACGAGGCGGCAAGTGCCGCCAGCCGGCCGAGCGACGGCGACAGCATGCGGTCGATGCGCCCACGCAGCATCTGCGCCAAAACCGGTCCGGCGCCTTCGGTGCCGATGGCGATCGCCACCGGCGCGCGGTTGACCAGCGCCGGAGTGAAGAAATCGCACATTTCCGGCTGGTCTACCGCATTGACCGGAATGCCCAACCGGCGCGCGTCGTCAACGACGCGGCGATCGAGGGCCTCGTCACCGCTCGCAGCGAACACCAGGGCAGCACCCTGCAGATGCGCGGCCTCATAGGCTGCGTTGATGTGAACGGCGCCGGTCGATGCGATGAAATCCAGCAACCCGCCACTGGCATTGTCGGCGACGATGCGCAGCACGGCGCTCGACTGCGAAACCAGCCTGGCCTTGGCAAGCGCTTCCTCGCCATTGCCGACGATGGCTACGGCTTGGCCGTCGACCCGCACGAACACGGGAAAGGCATTGAGTTTGACGTTGGCTGGCGACATGGCGACGAGCAATATTGAAACAGTTTGGCAGTTTTACGCGGGCTGCCCAAAAACCAGAAGGCAAGCACTCGCGCATCGCCGAACGGCAGGCAATCGCTTTTTCGCAGCCGCGAAGAGCAAGAGAAAAAAATTCTACTTTGAGAATGAGACGGCCAGAACGGCGTGAGAAACCACCTTGATCCGCCGCGATTTTTAGCACCGGCTCGGGAAAGCGGCAAAACAGTTTTTTCTAAATTCTACTAACTTAGTAGATTAAAGCCGACCTCACCGGATCGGCGCTCGGCCCTGATCTGCGGCGAGCGATCTAGGCATCGCCATCAAGCGGAACAATCCTGCTTCGCGGCTCGTTTGGCTAGCATCCATTCTGTCGATCTGGGCTCGACCGGTCGGCAACCCGCAAGCAAAGGAGGAACGCCATGAACATCAAGCTGAAGCACGGATTGTGGGTCGTCGTGGCCGATGGTGAAAAGGCGCTCTTCCTGCGCAACCAGGGCGACAGCAAGTTCCCGAATCTGGAGGTGGTGCAGGAGATGGAACAGGAGAATCCCGCGACGCGCGAGCAAGGCACGGACAAGCCGGGCCGGTATGGCAACGAGGGACCTCGCAGCGCCGTCGAGGAGACCGATTGGCACCGCCTGAACAAGGAACGCTTCGCCATCGACATTGCCGACCGGCTCTACAAGCTCGCGCATCGTGGCGCGTTCGACGCGGTCGTGCTGATCGCGCCGCCGCAGGTGCTTGGCGAGATGCGCCAGAAACTGCACAAGGAAGTCAGCGAGAAGGTGCAGGCCGAAATCCCGAAGACGCTGACCAACCATACGATTTCGGATATCGAGAGCCTGCTGCAGGCCGCATAAAGCGGCCGAAGACAACGGGTTCAAGGCCGAAAAGGGCCTAGAAGCCGCCTCTTTGACGGCGCGGCGCTGATTTTGCGCGGCGCGCCCTGCCTCGGCGTCGATTTCCGCCCGGCGGCGGTTGCGTCATCGCCGCTCCGTCCACCATATTGCCGAAGGCGGCAGCCTCGGCGGGCGCCCATCCGACATCGTGATTTTCGAAAGGCGCGCGAAAGACAATGCCGCATGACACGCCCCTTATCGCCACCATCGTCGCCGGTCTGGGGCTGGCTTTCGTCTTCGGGGCCTTAGCCAACCGTTTCCGTATTCCGCCGCTTGTCGGCTATCTCGTCGCCGGCGTCCTGGTCGGGCCGAACACGCCAGGCTTCGTCGCCGACGCCAGCCTGGCCAACGAGCTCGCTGAGATCGGCGTCATCCTTTTGATGTTCGGCGTCGGCCTGCATTTTTCGCTGAAGGACCTTCTGTCCGTCCGCGCCATCGCCGTGCCGGGCGCCATCGTGCAGATCGGCTTTGCCACCTTGCTTGGCGTCGGGCTTGCCTGGCTGCTCGGCTGGTCGCTCGGTGCCGGTCTCGTCTTCGGCCTGGCGCTTTCCGTTGCCTCGACCGTGGTGCTTTTGCGCGCGCTGCAGGAGCGGCGGCTGATCGAGACCGAGCGTGGCCGCATCGCCGTCGGCTGGCTGATCGTCGAGGACCTCGCCATGGTGCTGGCGCTGGTGCTTTTGCCGGCGCTGGCCGGCGTGCTTGGCGGCCAGCCGCAGGTCGATGATCATACGAGCCTGCTCTCGCTGCCCGCCAGCTACGGCATATGGGGCGTGGTCGGCATCACGCTGGCCAAGGTCGCCGCCTTCGTCGTCGTCATGCTGGTGGTCGGCCGCAGGGTCATCCCGTGGATCCTGCACTACGTCGCCCATACCGGCTCGCGCGAACTGTTCCGGCTCTCGGTGCTGGCGATTGCGCTCGGCGTCGCCTTCGGCGCGGCGAAGCTGTTCGGCGTCTCGCTGGCGCTCGGCGCCTTCTTCGCCGGCATGATCATGAGCGAGTCCGAGCTCAGCCACCGAGCGGCGGAAGAATCGCTGCCGCTGCGCGACGCCTTCTCGGTGCTGTTCTTCGTCTCGGTCGGCATGCTGTTCGACCCGCTCAGCCTGATCAGCAACGGCCTGCCGATCCTCGCCACCTTGGCCATCATCGTCGTCGGCAAGTCGCTCGCCGCTTTCGTCATCGTCATCGCCTTCCGCTATCCGATCGCGACCGCGCTGATGATTTCGGCGAGCCTTGCCCAGATCGGCGAATTTTCCTTCATCCTGGCCGAGCTCGGAGTCGGTCTGAAACTGCTGCCCGAACAGGGCCGCGACCTGATCCTGGCGGGCGCCATCCTATCGATCCTGCTCAATCCGCTGATGTTCCTCCTTGTCGACTGGATGAAGCCGTGGCTGGAAAAGCGGGCCGGCAAGACGGCCACTCCCGAGGAAGCAAAGCCGATCGGCCCGGCGACCGAGCCCGGCCAGGTCGCTTCGGTCCAGGCAACGTCAGGAAAAGAAGACGGCCCGCCGCCCATGACCGCGCTTGCCGGCCATTCCATCCTGATCGGTTATGGCCGCGTCGGCAGCCTTGTGGGCGCGGCGCTGAAGGAAGCCGCCCTGCCCTTCCTGGTGATCGAGGACGCCGACAAGACGCTGGCCAAGCTGCGCGATGACGGCATCGAGACGGTGGCCGGCAATGCCGCCAATGCGGATGTCTTCGCGGCCGCCAATCCGGAAGGCGCGAAGCGGCTGATCCTCGCCATCCCCAATGCCTTCGAGTCCGGCCAGATCGTGCTTCGAGCCCGCGCCGCCAATCCTGCGATCAACATCATCGCCCGCGCGCACTCCGATGCGGAGGTCGAGCATCTGAAAGGCCTCGGCGCCGACACCGTGATCATGGGCGAGCGCGAGATCGCGCGGGGGATTGTCGAGGTGGTGACCGGCAAACCGACCGATCCGGCCGAGCCCGCCATGGAGATCAACCCGCGGCTTGCTTGATGCCTGTCAGGCCATGAACGCGGAACCACCATTCTGCGCGATGTCGCTGAGATATTTCGCCGGCGGCTTGCCCAGCGCCTTCTTGAACATGGTGATGAAGGCGGTGACGGATTGATAGCCGAGATCGCCCGACACGTGCTGCACGCTGGCGCCGGCGGACAGTTCCCGCAGTGCTACGATCAGATGCAGCTGCTGGCGCCAGCGGCCGAAACTCAGGCCCGTCTCCTTCACGACGAGTCGCGCCAGACTGCTTTCGCTGAGCGCCACACGATCCGCCCACTCGGCCAGCGTGCTGCGGTCTGCAGGGTCGTCGGCCAGCGCCTCCGCGATCCGTCTTATCCGCGGCTCGGCCGAGATCGGCAAATGCAGTTGCTGCACAGGCATAAGCGGCAGTTCGGCAAGCAGGACCTTTCCGAGGAAATCGCACCGCGCATCATCCGGCGCGCATTCCGACAGCTCGATGATCAGCTCGCGCAGCAGCGGCGAGATCGAAAGCGTGCAGCAGCGGTCCGGCAGGTCGGCGGCGCCCGGTTCGATATAGACGAAGAAAATCAGTGCATTGGCCGTCGCGATGTTGCTGTGCTCCATGCGGCTCGGGACCCAGACCCCGCAATGCGGTGGCACCATCCAAAGCCCGCCGGGAACCCGGCAGGTGACACCGCCGCCGAGCGCGAAGACGAGCTGACCTTTGCGGTGCCAATGCTCGCGCACCTCGGCCCTCGTCTCGGTGACATCGACCCCAACAGCGATCGCCGGCGCGGCCACGTCATCGACGTCGAAATCCTGCCAGGGCCAGCGGAGTGGCTGTCTCATGCTTGACGTCTTTTAGCGATCATTTGGCTTTATCTCTAAATTTTTCGACCGCAAAAGTCGATAGGGTCAGCCGATATCTCGCAGTCGATCTCGTCTTCCAGACGTCATTTCAAAGGTGGCCAATGCTCGCACTCTGTATTTCTGCCGACAGTTCCAACCGGCTGAAGCTCGCCAAGGTCGACGAGCCAAACTGCAACGCGAATGAAGCATTGGTGGCTGTTCATGCAACATCGTTGAACCGTGGTGAGCTGCGCCTGCTCGGCATTCGTCCCGACGGCTGGATACCGGGCCAGGACATCGTCGGCATTGTCGAAGGCGCGGCGGTCGACGGGTCAGGCCCGGCCGCGGGCACGCGTGTTGCGGCCTTGGTCGACCAGGCCGGTTGGGCTGAACGTGTCGCCGTTCCAACCGACCGTCTCGCCGTCATACCTGACAGTGTCAGCTTCGCTTCCGCCGCCACGCTTCCGGTCGCGGGCACGACGGCGCTCCGGACCTTGCGCCATGGCGGCGATCTCGCCGGCCAGCGGGTCCTGATCACCGGCGCCAGCGGCGCGGTCGGCCGCTTCCAGATCCAGATCGCCCGCGGGCAAGGCGCTTCGGTGACGGCGGTCGCCGCCGCCAGGCATGCCGAGGATCTTCGCGAGCTTGGAGCCGAGCAGGTCGTCGGGTCGATCGAGCAGGCCGAGGGGCTGTTTTCGCTGATCACTGAATCCGTGGGCGGCGAAAGCCTGACGCATGCCATTGAACGCGTCGCTCCAGGCGGCACGATCGTCATGTTCGGCTCGAGCAGCGGCGAGCTCTCGCCGGTTGGATTCCGCCAGTTCGTTCCAGGCCACGAAGGCGCGCGGCTTCAGACCTTCGCCTATTACACATCCGGCTCAGCCATCGGCGCCGACATAGCCGCCCTGCTCGATCTCGTCGCCGCCGGCAGGCTGGAAACCCGCGTGGCCATGACCGTGCCGTGGACGGAGATCGGCCAAGCCCTGGATGCGCTGCGGCAGCGCAGCTTCAGCGGCAAGGCTGTTCTCACGGTGGCCAGGTGAACCGGCTTAAACGTGCTGGCCGCCATTGATGTGGATTTCCGAGCCGGTCACGTAGGACGACTGGCCGGAGCACAGGAAGTAGATGATATCGGCCACTTCCGAGGTGGCGCCCAGCCTTCTCAGCGGGATCGTCTCGACTATTCTGTCGGTGCCTGGCGAGAGGATCGCGGTGTCGATCTCGCCCGGCGCGATGGCGTTGACGCGGATGCCGTGCGGGCCGAAATCATGCGCCATCTCGCGCGTCAGCGAGCCGAGCGCCGCCTTCGATGTGGCATAGGCGGTGCCGGCGAACGGGTGCACCCTCGTGCCGGCAATCGAGGTGACGTTGACGATCGAGCCCTTGGCGGCGGCCAGCTCCTTGAACAGGCCTCTCGCCAGCATGATCGGCGCGAAGAAATTGACCTGGAAGACGTCGCGCCAGACATGCATCGGCGTCTCGATCGAGTTCATCCGGCTGCCGTCCTTCAGCTTCGGCGAGATGCCGGCATTGTTGACCAGCGCGTGCAGCTGCCCGCCATGCGCCTCGAGACGATGGCGTATTTCCGAGATGGCGATGCCGACGTCCTCCTGGTCGGCGAGATCGACCTTGATGTGATCCTCGGGACCGGCCGGCCAAGGGCAATCCTCGGCAAAGGCCTGGCGCGAACAGGTGATGACCCGCCAGCCTTCGCGCGAAAAGCGCTTCACCGTCGCATGGCCGATCCCCCGGCTGGCGCCGGTGAGCACGATGGTTTTTCTGCTGTCGGTGTCGGCCATGGTCTTGTCTCCGGCCGGACATGTAGCCGAAGGCGGCGGTCATTGCGAGAGGCGAAGTTGCCGCCTCAACCCCCGCCGAGGATATCGAGGATCGAGGTCTGCCGCCTTTTCTTCGGTCCGCCGACATCGCCGGGCGGCACCGGATGCTTGATCGAGGCGGTCGATCCGCTGTCGCTGGGCATGTCGAAGCCCTCGGCATCGACCGTCTGGGCTGGACGCGGCTGGCGCGCGGGCGCCTGGGCAACGGGCTGCGATTGAGCCGCAGGCTGCGACTGGCCGACAGCCGCGGGCGGCGCGGGCGGCTGCGAAGCGTCAGCCGACGGGATCTCGTCCGGCACGATCGTATCGGACGGCGTCGACTTCCAGGTGCCGGGCAGCGGCCGCACGGGCACGCCCTCATGCGCCGCCACCATGAATTCGTGCCAGGCCTGCGCCGGGAGCGCGCCGCCGGTGACCTTCTTCATCGGGCTGCCGTCGTCATTGCCGAACCACACGCCCGTGGTGAGATTGGCGGTGTAGCCGACGAACCAGGCATCGCGCGAGTTCTGGCTGGTGCCGGTCTTGCCGGCCGAGGGCCAGTTGAAAGCCGCCTTCTTGGCGGTGCCGACCTCGACCGTGCCGGTCATCATCGAGTTCATCATGCCGACAATATCGGCCTTGATGACGCGCGGCGCGCTGCCGGTGGTTCCCTCGTAGAGCACTTTGCCGTTTGCCGTCGTGATGCGCTGGATGAAGTGGATGTCCGGCTTGTAGCCGCCATTGGCGAAAGGCACATAGGCCGAGGTCAACTCCAGCGGCGTCACTTCCGAGGTGCCGAGCGCGATCGAGGTGTTGGCCTGCAGGTCCGACTGGATGCCCATGCGATGCGCGGCCTCGACCACGGCGTCGGGGCCGACTTCCATGGTGAGCTGCGCCGCCACCGAGTTGAGCGACTTGGCAAGCGCGGTCGCCAGCGTGACCTTGCCGTAATATTTGCCGCCGTAATTGTCGGGTGTCCATTTGCCGATTTTGATCGGCGCGTCGTTGCGGATGCTGTCCGGCGTGCGGCCGGCCTCCAGCGCCGCCATATAGACGAAGGGCTTGAAGGCCGAGCCTGGCTGCCGGCGCGCCTCCGAGGCGCGGTCGAACTGGCTGGTCGAATAATCATAGCCGCCGACCATGGCGCGCACCGCGCCGGAATCGTCAATCGACACCAGCGCGCCCTGGGTGACGTTGAGCTTCTTGCCGCTCTCGTCGATCAGCCGGCGGATCGACTGTTCGGCAAGCTTCTGCAGGTTGAGGTCGACGGTGGTGTCGATGACTATGTCGCCGCGCACGTCGCCGATGAGGTCCGGAAGCTCGTCCATCACCGTATCGGCGACATAGTTTTCCGAGCCGGTCCAGTAGGACGGCGCGCGCGTCGCCGGGGCGCTGAGCGCGGTCTTGTATTCCTTGTCGCTGATCTTGCCTTCCTGGCGCATGGCTGCGAGCACCAGTTGCGCCCGCTCCTCGGCCGCCTTCGGGTCGCGCGCCGGCGAAAGTTTCGACGGCGCCTTGAGCAGGCCTGCCAGCAGGGCTGCCTCCGAAAGCGACACGTCGCGCGCGCTCTTGCCGAAATAGCGCCGTGAGGCTGCCTCGACGCCATAGGCGCCCGAGCCGAAATAGACCCGGTTGAGATACATTTCGAGGATCTGGTCTTTCGTGTGCTTGTGCTCGAGCCAGAGCGCCAGCAGCACTTCCTGGACCTTGCGCTCCAACGTGCGGTCCGGTGTCAGGAACAGATTCTTCGCCAGCTGCTGCGTCAGCGTCGAGCCGCCCTGTGAGAAATGCCGGCCAAGCAGGTTGGTGACCATGGCGCGCGACAGGCCGATCGGGTCGATGCCGAAATGCGAATAGAAGCGGCGGTCTTCGATGGCGACGACGGCCTCCGGGATATAGGGCGACATCTCGTGCAGGCCGACGGCCTCGCCGCCCGACGCGCCGCGATTGGCGATAAGCTGCCCATCGACCGAGACGATCTTGATGTTCGGCGCGCGGTCCGGGACCGACCATGTCGTCGCCGCCGGCATCTTGGCGCCGTAATAGACGACGATGCCGGCCGCCGCGATACCGCCCCAGATGCAGAGCACGAAGCACCAGTAGAACAGGCGGGTAGCAATGCCGAGCAGCCCGCGCCGATTGCGGTCGCGGCCACGCCCGCGTGATTTCGCCTTGGCGGATTTGCCCTTTGCAGCGGATTTGCGGGTGCGCGGCACGACGCGATCCTCCTCGCTCACCGAAAAGCCCTCGGAGGATTTCGCGCGCGGCGATTCCTCGAAGCTCGGTTCGATGCGGCTGTCTCTGCGGTTCGCCATGCGCTCTAGCTGTCTGTCCCCGGTACCGATGGCGTTCGGGTTGAAGAGTAGATGCGGCGGTTTAAAGGCGCGTTAAGTGGGGAAAAATCGAAGCGATTGAAAATCAAATGCCCCGCGATGGCGTGATCGGGACCCGATTTCGCGTACGCATCACCACATCGTGGAATGGCAGGCGCCAAGGCTGATTGACTGATTGTCGCCGCCGGCAAATCTTGACCGGAAGGCGCTATTGCCGGCGTGTCTTGGTCAGCGAATCGTTCGAGGCACCGGAAATGAGCCAATTGCAGGTTCCAGCAGCGCCGCCAGGATGGCTGCCGGACGCGTGGCTGCGCAACGCACGACTGCTGTCGGGCCTTGTGCTTATGGCGTTCGTGACGCTGCATTTCCTGAACCATGTGTTGCTCCTGATCTCGCTTGAAGCAGCGGATAGGGGACGCGAGACGTTCCTGCTGCTCTGGCGCAACCCGGCCGGCACTCTGCTCCTTTACGGCGCAGTCGCCACGCATCTTGCTCTTTCGCTGCTAGCGCTCTACCAGCGCCGCACGCTGGCCATGCCGGTGCGGGAGTGGGCGCAGATACTGCTCGGGCTCGCCATTCCGGTGCTGATTGTGGAACACGTGGTCGGCACGCGTGCCATGCACGCCCTTTACGATGCCAACGACACTTACGAGTTCGTGGTGCGCTCGCTATGGATCCTGAGCCCACAGGTCGGGGTGCGGCAGGCGATCGCGGTGGTCGTGATCTGGGCACATGGCTGCCTCGGCCTCCACTTCTGGCTGCGCTATCGTCAGTGGTATCCTCGCACCGCTTCGGCCCTGCTGGTCCTGGCGGTGCTGGTTCCGGTCCTGGCCCTGCTCGGCTTCGCCAGCGCCGGAAAGGAGGTCTCGGCGATGGGACCGCCGCAGTCGCAGGCCATCGAGCCAACCCTTCTCGACCGGGCATTGGCAACCAAGGACCGCATCGACAACGGCATCTATGCCGGCTTTGCAGGACTGATCGTCCTGGTGCTGGCGGCGCGCATTGTTCGCGACCGCATCGAGCGGCGCAACCTGGTTGAGGTGCGCTATGCCGGCGGGCGCAAGGTGCGCGTTCCCCGCGGCTACAGCGTGCTCGATGCCAGCCGGCTGGCCGGCATCGCGCATTATGCCGTGTGCGGCGGGCGCGGGCGCTGCTCGACCTGCCGCATTCGCGTGCTTGACGGCCTTTCCGAGCAGCCGGAGCCCGGTCCGATCGAAGCGGCGACCCTGCGCCGCATCGCGGCTGACGGCGACGTGCGGCTCGCCTGCCAGCTCAGGCCGCGCGGCAATCTTCGCGTCGCGCCGCTGCTGTCGCCGCCGGTCACGGCGGAGAGTCCGCACGCCACAACCGCCAACGATCCCGGCCACGAGAAGGTCCTGGCGGTGATGTTCTGCGACATGCGCGGCTTCACCGCGATGGCCGACCAGCGTCTGCCGTTCGACGTGGTCTTCCTGCTCAACCGCTATTTCAGCGTGATCGGCCGCGCCGTCGAAAGCTCAGGCGGCCGCCTCGACAAGTTCGTCGGCGACGGCGCCATGGCGCTGTTCGGGCTGGAGACCACGCCCGGCGAGGCGTGCCGCAACGCGCTTTCCGCCGCCAGCGCCATCGTCGAGGGAGTTCGCACCCTCAGCGACGACCTCGCCGAGGAACTGCGCGCCACCATCAATGTCGCGATCGGAATCCATGTCGGCCAGGCGATCGTCGGCTCGATGGGCTACGGCGCGGCCATGAACGTGACCGCGATCGGCGACACCGTCAACATCGGCAGCCGGCTGGAGGCCGCGGCGAAGGAATTCGAGGCGGAGATCGTCGTCTCAGAAGCGGCGGTGCGGCTTTCGGGCCTGGAGCTCCCCGGCGCCGAGGCGCGCGAGATCGACATCCGCGGCCGCGCACGCCCACTCGGCGTGCTCGTCGTTCCGCGCGGCGCGGCGATGCCGATCGCCTTGCCGGCAAAATGAAAGAGGCCCGCCTCGGGGCGAAGCCTCGCCTTGCCGCTGCCTCAGTCGCACTTTCAGCCCGGCTGGGAAACCGCCGCGGCGGGCCTGGCTCTGACCGGGGTCGGATCAGCGCTCGCCAGCACGGCATAGCGAAGACGCATGCGCAGGAACGGCGCTTCGATGCAGGAATAGCTGAGATGACCGATCGGGATGGTTGCCAGGAAGCATGCCAGCGACCAGAGGCATGCGACATAGAAATTGCTGATGTCCATGATGTTGTCGTTGATGAACGCGGCCAGCTGGTGCACGAAGAACAGGTGCAGCAGGTAGATCGAATAACTGTATGATCCGGCCTTCTCCATGATCCTGAAGGGCAGGCTCGTTCGCTCCCTGGCGAAGGTCGTGTCATAGTAGGCGATCCCGAAGGCGTAGGCAGCAGCCTCCAGGGTGGGCAGGATCACCCATATCCAGGGCGGCGCCGAGCGGGGCCCCAGATGGTAGAACCCGCCCGCCGCGTCGAACCACCAGAAGAACCCCGAAAATGACGCAAGAACGGCCAGCGCCAGCCAGTGCCTGCCCTTCGCACAGGCGCGAAAGTGGAAGGCAAGAATGCCGGCAAGGAACTGGTCCGCATGCCCTATGATTGTCCAGTACGCTGCCCACTGCACCTCGCCGAACCGCACATACAAAGCGAGCCTCAGCAAAATGGCTGCAGCAATGAACAGCAACGGGGCAAACTGGAATCGCCTGGACGCCATCAGCAGGAATGGCAGCAACAGGTAGAAATGAGCTTCGACCGTGACCGACCAGCCGCCATTGGGAAGCGTGGGGAAAATCACCCCCTTGCCGACATCGGTGAAATACGTGCCGAGGTCCTCGCCTGCCAGATATCTGCGGCAAGCCTCGATGCAAATCACGGCGAACAAAAGGGGCAGCAGCCTGAGCGCCCTGTTGGCGAAGAACGGCAGATATCTGACCTGCTTGCCGTCAAGAAGCTTGGCAAAAAGGTAGCCGGAAAGCGCCATGAACAACGAGACGCCGGTGTGCCCTTCGTCCAGGATGCTGAACAAGGGTAGAGCCGGCACGAAGCCATAGGCGACCGGCCCGTCCGGAGATGCATGGAGGAAGTGAAAGGTGAAGACCAGAAAGGCCGCCAGGCCACGGATATGATCCAGCGCTGGATAGTATTCTCCGGTCGAGGACTTCATTTCGAGATCACGCGCTCCCGCGCCTTGCCGGCCACCGATTCCGAGCGATCCCCGACCTTAAGTCGCTGCCGCATGCGCGCTCGGTGCGCCCCCGAAGCTCGGTTCGATGCGACTGTCCCTGCGGTTCGCCATGGGCTCTTGCGTGCCTGTCCGGCGCCGATGGCGTTCGGGTTGCAGAGTAGATGTGATGGCTTAAAGGCGGGTTAAGTGCGGAAAATCGATGTGATTGCCCGACTTTCCGGGCCAGGCTGCAAGCCGTTCAATTCTGCTGGATCGAAATGCCCTTGTCGTCGATCTTGAGCTCGACGCCTTTCGGCCTGGTCTGCTCGCGATAGACATAGATGCCGAGCGCGATGATCACCGCGACCAGTGCTCCGATGATGAGATAGAGCGTGTTCTGCCTCATTCGCGTCCCCTCATTGCGACAGTCACGCCTGCTTTGACATGGCAGGCCGCGGTCGCCTACTGGTCGTCGTCGTCACCCGATGCCGGACGCCAGCTGGTCGGATCGACCTTCTTTTGCGTGTTGCTGTCGGTGTAGACCCACCAGCCACCGTCGCGATACTGGCCGACGGATTCATTGACGACGCCGTCGCCGTCCCTCCACAGGATGGTGACCTTCGAGCCGTCCTTCGGGGCGCTTTCCATCGGTTTGCGCTCTGCCATCTCACTCCCTCCACGAACCGGCCCGCTCCGTGAACCGGCCGAACCGGCAAGAACGCCCGCCGACGCGCCCGGTTCCTTCAGCTATGCGCGAAGATGTCTTCCTCGGCCCAGCCCATCAGGTCGAGCTTGGCGCGCGTCGGCAGGAAACGGAAGCAGGCGTCCGCCTCCTTGGTGCGGTTTTCGCGCGCCAGGCGCGCCGCCAGCATCTCGCGCAGGCGGTGCAGGTAAAGCACGTCGGAGGCGGCATAGTCGAGTTGCTCGGGCGACAGCGTTTCCGCTGCCCAGTCCGAGGATTGCTGCGCCTTGGACAGGCCGATGCCGAGCAGCTCATTGCAGAGATCCTTCAGCCCGTGGCGGTCGGTGTAGGTGCGGACGAGCCGCGAGGCGATCTTGGTGCAGAACACCGGCTCCGCCATCACGCCGAAGGCATTGTAGAGCACGGCGATGTCGAAGCGGCCGTAATGGAACAGCTTGGTGACCGCGCGGTTGCGGAGCAGGCTGACGAGGTTCGGCGCCTTCTTCTGCCCAAGCGCGATCTGGATGACGTCGGCGCTGCCGTCGCCGGGCGAGATCTGCACCACGCAGAGCCGGTCGCGATGCGGGTTCAAGCCCAGCGTTTCCGTGTCGATGGCCACCGCCCCGACATTGTAGCGGGCGAGGTCGGGCAGGTCGTTCTTATGGAAACGGATATCGGTCATTCTCTTCTCCGGATCGCACCTGCGGCGCCGCGCATCCTTGGGATGCGCAGCACGCCGCGGCGCTTCGCGCCAGCTAATTCGTCCTCGCCGCGATCCGGCGAAAAATCAACAGAAAGTTGAATCTCACGTCTTTCGTGACTTTCGCCTCAGCGGGTCAGCGCATCGAGGATACGCGCCCAGGACCGCTGCCCCTTGTGGAAGGAGGTCAGCTCGTATTTCTCGTTCGGCGAGTGGATGCGGTCGTCGTCGAGGCCGAAACCGACCAGCAGCGATTCCATGCCGAGATAGGTCTGGAAGTCGCCAACCACGGGAATGGAGCCGCCGCCACCGATGGTCAGCGCCTGCTTTTCCCATTCATCGGACAGCGCGTCCTTGGCCTTGGCCAGGAACGGCGAGTCGTAGGAAAGCTGGATCGCCGGCGAGCCGCCATGCGGATGGAATTCGACCGAGCAGTCGCCGGGGATGCGTTCGCGCACGAAAGCCTGGAAGGCGGCGCGGATTGTCTTCGGATCCTGCTTGTGGACGAGCCGGAACGACACTTTCGCCGAGGCTTCCGCCGCGATCACCGTCTTGAAGCCTTTGCCGGTGTAGCCGCCGATGATGCCGTTGAACTCGGCCGTCGGCCGCGCCCAGGTCATTTCGAGCACCGAGCGGCCCTTTTCACCGGCCGGAATGGAAAGCCCGACCGGTCCGAGGAAGGTCTCGGCTGTCTCGCCAAGGCCTTCCCAGGATTTCAGCACTTGGCTGGGCGTCTCCTCGACGCCGTCATAGAAGCCCGGAATGGTGACGCGGCCATTCTCGTCATGCACGTCCGCCAGCACCTTGGCCAGGATGCGGATCGGATTGGCGGCCGGCCCGCCATAAAGGCCCGAATGCAGGTCGCGGCTGGCGGCCTTGACTGTGACCTCCTCGCCGACCATGCCGCGCAGCGACACGCAGATCGACGGCGTCTCATGGTTCCACATGCTGGTGTCGCAGACCAGCGCGAAATCCGCCTTCAGCTCGGCGGCGTTGGCTTCCAGGAACGGCTTCAGCGACGGCGAGCCGGATTCCTCCTCGCCCTCGAACAGGATGGTGACGCGGCAGGGCAGATTGCCATGCACCTGCTTCCAGGCACGGCAGGCCTCGACGAAGGTCATCAACTGCCCCTTGTCATCGGCCGAGCCGCGGCCGGTGATCACCTTGCGGCCGGGTTCGATCTCCTTGATCGAAGGCGCGAACGGATCGGTTTCCCACAATTCGATCGGATCGACCGGCTGCACGTCGTAATGGCCATAGAACAAAACATGCGGCGCGCCTGCCGGTCCCTCGTGATGCGCCACCACCATCGGATGTCCGGGCGTGTCGCGCACACTCGCGTCGAAGCCGATCAGCTTGAGCTCGGCGACCAGCCATTCGGCCCCCTTGCGGCAGTCGGCGGCAAAGGCCGGATCGGTGGAGATCGACTTGATGCCGAGCAGGCCGAACAGCCGCTCCAGGCTCTGGTCGAGATTCTGGTCGAGACGTTCGAGGACGGGGGAGATCCTGGACATGCTTTTTGCCTTTCGATTTTTGGGCAGACCCTAAAGGGCCACGCCCAAAACGAAAAGGCGCGATCGTTAGACCAAGACGCAATCGTCGCCGAGGACAAAAAGAAGACCGCCGTGGTGGAGGGGGAACCACGGCGGCCTCTACTCGAAACGTTGCGGCAGCCCGGAGAGGGGGGATAGGCTGCCGCAGTTTGCCCGGAATAGGCGGGGGACGGGCCTTGCTCCGGACTTCGGCGAAAACTGCCGATGACGTGTATTTGGGTCTCTGAACATGGCGATTCAAGGGCATGAAAATTACACTTTTGTAACATGCCCGTGAGCGCCCAATTTCCGGCCGGACAGGATCTGTCAGGGGTGTTGCCCGAACCGGTGGGTTCCTCCGCCTTTGGCATGGACCGCGAAGGCTGGCCGCGCTATCCCTGCCGGCATGAAAAAAGGCGATCACCTCTTCCTCGTCGACGGCTCCGGCTACATTTTCCGCGCCTACCACGCGCTGCCGCCGCTCAACCGCAAATCCGACGGCCTGCCGACCAGTGCGGTGCTCGGCTTCTGCAACATGGTTTGGAAGCTGATGCAAGACGCCCGCAACACCAATGTAGGCATCGTGCCGACGCATTTCGCCGTCATTTTCGATTATTCCTCGAAGACGTTCCGCAGCGATCTCTACCCCGAATACAAGGCGAACCGCTCGGCGCCGCCGGAGGATCTGATCCCGCAATTCGGGCTGATCCGCCAGGCGACCGTGGCCTTCAACCTGGCCTGCATCGAGATGGAGGGTTTCGAGGCGGACGACATCATCGCCACCTATTGCCGGCTCGCTTGCGAGGTCGGCGCCGACACCACCATCATCTCCTCCGACAAGGACTTGATGCAGCTGGTCGGACCGACCGTCGGCATGTACGACCCGATGAAGGACCGCCAGATCGGCATTCCCGAGGTGATCGAGAAATGGGGGGTGCCGCCGGAAAAGATGATCGACCTGCAGGCGCTGACCGGCGACTCGGTCGACAACGTGCCGGGCGTGCCGGGCATCGGCCCGAAGACCGCGGCGCAGCTGCTGGAACAGTTCGGCGACCTTGACGGTCTGCTGGCGCGTGCTTCCGAGATCAAGCAGGACAAGCGGCGCGAGACAATCATCGCCAATGCCGACAAGGCTCGGATCTCGCGCGAGCTGGTGACGCTGAAGAACGATGTGCCGCTGAAAGAGGGGCTGGACGACCTGGTGCTGCACGCGCCGGACGGACCGAAGCTGATCGGCTTTCTGAAGACCATGGAATTCACCACGCTGACACGACGCGTTGCCGAGGCGACCGCCACCGAGATCGGCGACGTCCAGGCTTCCGCCGTCATCGTCGAGCGGGCCGATGCCGCGCACGGGCCCGATGTCGGCGCCGGCGCGCCGCCGCGGCAGCCGGCACCTCAATCAAAGGGCGACGCAAAACCCGCCGCGCCGGTCAGGGGCGAGGATGCGCCACCGCAGGGCGACACCCCATCGCTGCTTTCGGCGCTGCGGCTGGAACAGGCGGCGGCACGCAAGATCGACCCTTCGGCCTATGGCGCCATCCGCGACGCGGCCGCGCTGAAAGCCTGGATCGCCGAAGCCCGCGACGCCGGCATCCTCGCCTTCGACGCCGAGACCAGCTCGTCCGATCCGATGCAGGCCGATCTCATCGGCCTGTCCATGGCGATCGCGCCCGGTCGCGCCGTCTATGTGCCGCTTGCCCACGGAAACGGCAACGGCGATCTGCTTGGCGGCGGCCAGTTGGAGAACCAGATTCCGGTCCGCGAGGCGCTGGCGCTGCTCAAGCCGCTGCTCGAGGACCGGTCGGTCCTGAAAATCGTGCAGGACATGAAATACGACATCGTTGTGATGAGCCGGCACGGCATCGAGGTCGGCCCGTTCGACGACACGATGCTGATCTCCTACGTGCTCGACGCCGGCACCTCAGGCGGCCACGATCTCGCCTCGCTGTCGGAAAAGTGGCTGGGCCACGCGCCGGCGTCGAAAAAGGAACTGGCCGGCTCGGGCAAGAGCGCCATCGGCTTCGACCAGGTCGATATCGAGCGCGCGACGAAATACGCCGCCGAACAGGCCGATATTGCGCTGCAGCTTTGGCAGGTGCTGAAGCCGAGGCTCGCCGCCAAGGGCCTGGTTTCCGTCTATGAGCGGCTGGAACGGCCGCTGGTGCCGGTGCTCGCCCGCATGGAGCAGCGCGGCATCTCGGTCGACCGCCAGATCCTGTCGCGGCTGTCGGGTGAGCTGGCGCAGGGCGCCGCCCGCGCCGAGGAAGAGATATACGGCATCGTCGGCGAGCGCATCAACATCGGCTCGCCGAAGCAGCTCGGTGACATCTTGTTCGGCAAGATGGGCCTGCCGGGCGGCTCGAAGACCAAGACCGGCCAGTGGTCGACCTCGGCGCAGCTGCTGGAAGATCTTGCCGCCGAAGGCCACGAGCTGCCGCGCAAGATCGTCGACTGGCGCCAGCTCACCAAGCTGAAATCGACCTACACCGACGCCCTGCCCGGCTTCATCAACCCCGGCACCAACCGCGTGCATACGTCCTATGCGCTTGCCGCGACCACAACCGGGCGGCTGTCGTCCTCCGATCCCAACCTGCAGAACATCCCGGTGCGCACCGCCGAGGGCCGCAAGATCAGGACCGCCTTCATCGCGGAGAAGGGCCACAAGCTGGTTTCGGCTGACTACAGCCAGATCGAGCTGCGCGTGCTTGCCCATGTCGCCGAGATCCCGCAGCTCAAGCAGGCCTTCGCCGACGGCGCCGACATCCACGCGATCACCGCGTCGGAGATGTTCAACGTGCCGGTCGAGGGCATGCCGTCGGAGGTGCGCCGGCGGGCCAAGGCGATCAATTTCGGCATCATCTACGGCATCTCGGCCTTCGGCCTCGCCAACCAGTTGTCGATCCCGCGCGACGAGGCCGGCGCCTATATCAAGCGCTATTTCGAGCGCTTCCCCGGCATCCGCGACTATATCGAGGAAACCAAGGCTTACGCGCGCGAGCACGGTTTTGTGGAAACCATCTTCGGCCGGCGCATCCATTATCCGGAGATACGATCCTCCAACCCGTCGGTCCGCGCCTTCAACGAGCGCGCCTCGATCAACGCCAGGCTCCAAGGCACTGCGGCCGATATCATCCGCCGCGCGATGGTGCATATGGAGGAAGCGCTGGACAAGGCGAAGCTCTCCGCCCGCATGCTGCTGCAGGTGCATGACGAGCTGATCTTCGAGACGGTGGAAGCGGAAGTCGAAGCGACCATTCCCGTCGTGCGTCGCGTGATGGAGAACGCGCCGATGCCGGCGGTCTCGATGTCGGTGCCGCTGCATGTCGACGCGCGGGCGGCGAACAATTGGGACGAGGCGCATTAACTCGCACCGCGCCCGTAAGTGCGTCGAGATTCAGGTCAGGCCGAGCTGAAAATGGTGTGTTCCGAGAACCGAAGCGGAGCGTACTTAAGTACGTGAGCACCGGAAGCGCAGGAAGCCGCCATTTGCAAGCCGGCCTCACCTGAATATCGGCGTACTTACGCCGCCTCAGCCCTGCACTTCGCACACACGCCGCGAAACTCAATCACCGCCTTCTTGGCCGCGAATCCAGTCGAGCGCACCCATTCGTCCAGCCGGTGGTCAACATCATGGTCGGACATCTCGGTCACCTGGCCGCAATTGTCGCAGATGGCGAAGGCCGTCATCGAATGGCTGTGATCATGCGGCTCGGCGCAGGCGACGAAGGAGTTGAGGCTTTCGAGACGGTGCACGAAGCCCGACTTCACCAGTGTGTCCAGCGCCCGATAGACCTGCAGCGGCGCCCGGAACCCGCGGTCGCGCAGCTGGTCGAGCAGCGTATAGGCGCTGAGTGGCCCGCTGGACGCCTCGAGCTTCTCGAGCACGCAGAGCTGGTTCTTGGTCAGCGCATCTCTTGCCGTCATCTTGTTCGCCCAATCGACGCTTGCACGCGCGACCGCATGCCAAGGACTTCAATTTCCCCTGAGATAGCGACGAACGAGTGATTTTGCCACTGTTTCCGCAGCGCGTACCGCCTGGCGCACGCTGCGCGGCGAAGGTTGGCCGCGACCGATCGCTACTTGCGCGGCGGCCCTTTGCGTTCGGCCGAAGCAGCCCACAGGTTGATGTCGGACTCGCGCGCATAAGTATCGATCTCGGCAAGCTCGGCATCGCTGAATTCCAGCGCCTTGAGCGCGCCGACGCAATCCTCGACCTGTTCCGGCCGGCTGGCGCCGATCAGCGCCGTGGTCACGCGGCCCTTGCGCAGCACCCAGGCCAGCGCCATCTGCGCCAGCGTCTGGCCGCGCTTCTTGGCGATTTCGTTGAGTGCCTTGATGTTGGCGATCGACTTGTCGTTGATGAAGGCTGGCCTGAGCGACTTGCCTTGGGCAGCGCGGCTGCCCTCGGGGATGCCGCCGAGATACTTGTCGGTCAGCATGCCTTGCGCCAGCGGCGAGAAAACGATCGAGCCGATGCCCAGTCCCTCCAGCGTGTCGAGCAGCCCGTCCTCCTCGACCCAGCGGTTGAGCATCGAATAGCTCGGCTGATGGATCAGGCATGGCGTGCCGAGCTGCCGCAAAATGTCGGCCGCCTCGCGCGTGCGCTGCGAATTGTAGGACGAGATGCCGGCATAGAGCGCCTTGCCGGAGCGCACCGCGTGGTCGAGCGCGCCCATCGTCTCTTCCAGCGGCGTCTCGGGATCGAAGCGGTGCGAATAGAAGATGTCGACATAGTCGAGCCCCATGCGCTTGAGGCTCTGGTCGAGGCTGGCCAGCACATATTTGCGGCTGCCCCATTCGCCATAGGGACCAGCCCACATCTCGTAGCCCGCCTTGGTCGAAATGATCATCTCGTCGCGATAAGCGGCAAAATCGGTGCGCAGGATCTCGCCAAACGCGGTTTCCGCCGAGCCGGGCGGCGGGCCGTAATTGTTGGCGAGGTCGAAATGCGTGATGCCGAGGTCGAAGGCCTTGCGCACGATCGCCTGCTTGGTCCGGTGCGGCGTGTCGTTGCCGAAATTGTGCCAAAGCCCGAGCGAGATCGCCGGCAGCTTCAAGCCGGACCGGCCGCAGCGGTTATAGATCATCTTCTCGTAGCGGTTTTCGGCGGCGACATAGGGCATGGGGGGAATCCTCGGGATCGAAGCGGCGCGGCGGTCGCGGCGATGAATTGAACCGATGCTTGCCCCTAACCCTTACCCTCTCCCCGCCGAAACGGGGAGAGGGGTTGCCACCTAGTTTTTCTTCGCCAGCAACGCCTTCGCGTCCTTGACGCCGAGCGCGGCCGGCCGCTCGCAGCTCGTCTGCATGGTGACATATTTGCCGCTTTCGCCGGAACGTAGGATGCCGGTCATGACATCGACGGCGTGCAGCGCCAGCTCCATCGAGCAGCGATGCGGCCGCCCTTCCGCTATCGCGATCGCCATGTCGGCGAGGCCGGCGGTGCGGTAATTGGCCATCATGCCCTGGCCGTGCATCTCGTTCGGCACGCCGAACGGATGGTTCCATTTCGGCAGTTTCTTCACCGGCTTGGCCGCGTCGGTGAAGCGCACTTCGCCGCCGAAGAAATTCGGATCCGGGACGAAGACGGTGCCCAACTCGCCATAGAGCTCCATTGGCGCGTGGCCATGGCTCCAGACGTCCCAGCTGGTGTTGAGCGTGATCACCGCGCCATTGGCGAATTCGAGCAGCGCATGGATGGTGGTCGGCGTGTTCACCGGGATCTTCTCGCCCGCCCGCGGTTTCGACGAGATCGTCCGCTCCTTGGCCGGCGTCGTCGCGAAGGCCGCCACCTGTTTCACCGGTCCGATCAGCTGGATCAGGTTGGTGACGTAGTATGGCCCGATGTCCAGCACCGGACCGGCGCCCGGCTGGAAGAAGAAGTCCGGATTGGGGTGCCAGTGCTCCATGCCGTGGCCCATCACATGGCAGGTGCCGCTGGTGATCTTGCCGAGCTTGCCGCTGTCGATCAGCTCGCGCGCCAGCTGGTGCGCGCCGCCGAGGAACGTGTCCGGCGCCGAACCGATGCGCAGGCCCTTCTTCTCGGCCCGTTTCTTGAGGTCGAGCCCTTCCTCGATCGACAGCACGAACGGCTTTTCCGAATAGACGTGCTTGCCGGCGTCGAGCACAGCTTTCGAGACTTCGTAGTGCACGGCCGGGATCGTCAGGTTGACGATGATGTCGATCTCGTCGTCCTTGAGAAGGTCGTTGACCGTCTCGGCGCGCAGCTTGAACTCCTTTGCCCGCGCTTTCGCCGCATCCATGTTGATATCCGCGCAGGCGCGCATCTTGATGCCGCGGAACAGCGGCGCCAGTGAGAAATACGCCTTCGATATGTTGCCGCAGCCGATGACGCCGACGCCAAGTTTGTCTGCCATTTCGATTACTCCTGCCAGCTCTTGGCTGCCGCGATCGAGCGCCGGGCATAACGCTCGATGTCGTTGGGGTTGTCTTGTTCCATGATGAAATACTGCGCCGCGCTCTTGGCGCGCAATGTCTTGAAAAGGCTCGCCCAATCGATCGTGCCGTGGCCGACATCGGACCAGCCATCCTCATCCAGCCCCTCGCCCGGCTTGGCGATGTCCTTGACATGGACGGCGACGATGCGTTTGCCGTATTTTTCGATCCAGGGCAGCGGGTCGGCGCCACCGCGCACCACCCAGGCGACGTCCATTTCCCAGCCGATATCGGGTGCGGCGGACAGGATGTGGTCCTGCGGCAGCGTGCCGTCGGCGAGCGCCTTGAACTCGAAATCGTGGTTGTGCCAGGCAAAGCCGTAGCCGGCCTTCTTCGCGGTCTCGCCCACCTTGGCGAGACGTTCGCCGAAGCCGCGCCAGCCGGCGGCGTCCGACGGGCGTTGGTCGGGCATCAGATAGGGGCAGACCAGCAGCGTGATGCCCAACGCATCGGCGATTTTGCGCACACCGTCGAAATCATTTGCCAGCGCGTCGATCGAGAAATGCCCGGTCGGCATCGCAAGTCCGTTCTTGTCGAGCTCGGCGCGGAACGCTTTGGGGTCGTCATAGACGCCGCCGAAGCCCTCGACCTGGGCGTAGCCGAGCTCGCCGAGCATCTTCACCACGCCGTCCCATGGCTGGAAATTGCGGGCGCTGTAGAGTTGGAATGACCAGTTCATCTGTCCTGTCCGTTCTGCTTGGGGGATTTTTTTGGAGTTAGAGGCGATTGTCGGTTTGAGCGTCGAACAGCGAGGCGCGCGCCGGATCGAAACCGATGCGGATCGCATCGCCGTTGCGCAGCGTCTTATCCGCTTCGACACGGAAGGAGATGATCTGGCCGCCGAGCTTGGTCCACACCAGCGTGTCGGAGCCCATCGGATCGACGATCTCGACTGTCGACTCGGCGGTGAACGGCATTGCCTGGGCGGCGTCGCCGAAGGCGATATGCTCAGGCCGGATGCCGAAGATGCAAGGCTTGGCGGCCCGGCCACCCTCGCCGTCAAATTGATAGCGGCCGAGCGGCACCGACATGCCGTCCGCTTTGAAGACGGGGACGGCGCCCGCCTCCAACTCGCCCTTGAGGAAATTCATCGCCGGCGAACCGAGGAAGCCGGCGACGAAGCGGTTGACCGGCCGGTTGTAGATGGTCTGCGGCGCATCGAGCTGCTGGATGACACCGCCCCTCATGACGGCGATGCGATCAGCCAGCGTCATCGCCTCGATCTGGTCGTGGGTGACGTAGATCATCGTGTTCTGCAAGCGCCGGTGCAGCAGCTTGATCTCGACGCGCAATTCCGAACGCAGCTTGGCGTCGAGATTGGAGAGCGGCTCGTCGAACAGGAAGACATCAACGTCGCGTACCAGCGCTCGCCCGATCGCCACACGCTGGCGCTGGCCGCCCGAAAGCGCCGAGGGCTTCCTCTGCAAAAGCGGCTCGATCTGCAGGATCTCGGCGGCACGCGCGATGCGCTTGGCGATCTCGTCCTTCGGCACGCCGGCGACGCGCAGGCCGAAAGAAAGGTTCTTCTCCACCGTCATCTGCGGATAGAGAGCGTAGGACTGGAACACCATGCCGATGCCGCGGTCCTTCGGCTCTTCCCAGGTGACGTTCTTGCCCTTGATGAAGATGCGGCCGTCCGAAATGTCGAGCAGGCCGGCTATGCAGTTGAGCAAGGTCGACTTGCCGCAGCCGGACGGGCCGAGCAGCACGATGAACTCGCCCTCGGCGACATCCAGGTTGAGCGTCTGCAGCACCGAGACGGCGCCGAAATTGAGCGACAGGTCCTGGATCGAAACGCTGGGATTGGCGATGTCCATCATCATCCTTTCACCGCGCCGGCGGCGATGCCGCGCACGAAGAGCTTGCCGGAAACGAAGTAGACGATCAGCGGAACAAGGCCCGTCAGGATGGTCGCGGCCATGTTGACGTTGTATTCCTTCACGCCC
Organism: Mesorhizobium sp. M2E.F.Ca.ET.209.01.1.1; assembly: GCF_004010375.2. NCBI lineage: Bacteria > Pseudomonadati > Pseudomonadota > Alphaproteobacteria > Hyphomicrobiales > Phyllobacteriaceae > Mesorhizobium > Mesorhizobium sp. M2E.F.Ca.ET.209.01.1.1. The sequence continues at coordinate 648,355 of NZ_SADP02000001.1, forward strand.
TGGACCGAGTTGACAATGTTGTTGAGCTGCACCGTCATCGGATAGGTGTCGGGGCGGGTATAGACGACGCCGAACAGGAAGTCGTTCCAGATGCCTGTCACCTGCAGGATGATGGCGACGACGAAGATCGGCAGCGACATTGGCAGCATGATGCGCAGATAGATGCCCCAGAAGCCGGCGCCGTCGACGCGCGCGGCGCGGAACAGCTCCTCCGGCATCGAGGTGAAATAGTTGCGGAAGAGCAGCGTCAGGATCGGCATGCCGAAGATCGAGTGCACGATCACAAGGCCGGTCAGCGAGCCGTAGATGCCGATTTCGCGCAGGATGATGACGATCGGGTAGATCATCACCTGATAGGGGATGAAGGCGCCGACGATCAGGATGATGAAGAAGGTGTCGGCGCCCTTGAAGCGCCAGTTGGCCAGCGCGTAGCCGTTAACCGAGGCGATCGCGATCGAGAGCAACACCGACGGCACGGTGATGCGCACCGAATTCCAGAAGCCGCGCGAGAGCCCGTCGCAATTGAGCCCGGTGCAGGCGGTGGCCCAAGCCTTCACCCAGGGCTCGAAGGTGATCTCCACCGGCGGCGAGAAGATGTTGCCGAGGCGGATTTCCGGCATGCCCTTCAGCGAGGTGACGATCATCACGTAGAGCGGCAAAAGATAATAGAGCGCCACGACGATCAGCGTGCCGTAGAGGAAGATGTTGCGGCGCGACAGCACGTGCCGCGGCTTCGGGCCGCTGGGGCCAGTGGCACCGCGCCTGAGCGCTTCAGCGCCGGGGGATCGGGAGGCGATGTCAGCCACGCTTCTTGCCTCCGAATTCGAGATAGGCCCACGGCACGATGACGATCACCACCGAAAGCAGCATCATGGTCGAGGCGGCGAAGCCCTGGCCGAGATTCTGGGCGAAGAACATGTAGTCATAGACATATTTCGCCGGCACTTCGGAAGCGATGCCGGGGCCGCCGCTGGTCTGCGCCACGACGAGGTCGTAGACCTTGACGATGCCGGCGGCGATGATCACCAGCGTAGTGATGAAGACCGGCCGCATCATCGGGATGATGATGAAGAGATAGGTCTTCCAGGCGGGAATGCCGTCCACCCTCGCCGCCTTCCAGATATCCTCGTCGATGCCGCGCAGGCCGGCGAGCATCAGGCACATGATCAGCCCCGTGCCCTGCCAGAGCGCCGCGATCGAAATGCCGTAGATGACGATGCTGGAATTATAGAGCGGGTCGAAGCTGAAGCTCGTCCAGCCGAGGTCGCGCACGACGCGCTGCACACCGAAATCCGGATTGAGCAGCCATTGCCAGACCAGCCCGGTGACGATGAAGGACAGCGCGAAGGGATAGAGGAAGATGGTGCGGAACGTGTCCTCGAAGCGGATCTTCTGATCAAGAAGCGCCGCCAGCAGGAAGCCGATGACCAGCGAGAACACCAGCGAGATCACGCCATAGATCAACAGGTTCTCGATCGAGACCAGCCAGCGCGATGTCGACCAGAGTCGGTGATACTGGTCGAGCCCGACGAAGTTGAGCCGCGGCAACAGCTTCGAATTGGTGAAGGAATAGAGCACCGTCCAGGCCGTGCCGCCGACGAACACCACCAGAGCCGTCAGGATCATCGGGATCGACGCGATCTTGGCGTTCAGGTTGCGGAAAAGCTGGTTGGGGCGTTCGCTGTTGCTCATCTAATCAGCCGGACAATGAGACGTCAGGCTCCCGGCCCCGGATAGGCTGGGGACGGGAGTTGGCGGGGGCGCCGTCGATCAGTCGGCCGAAGCGATGATCTCGGCGAAGCGCTTCTGCGCCTCATCGAGCGTCATGTCGGGCTTGGCGAAGAACTCGGAGAACAGGTCCTCCTTCTGCTTCTGGCTGTCCTGCGAGAGCAATTGGTCCGTCCACGGGATGACGGCGCCCTTGGCGAGGATGGCAAGACCCTTCTTCATGCAGTCGTTCGCCGCATTGAGGTCGACGTCGCCGCGCACCGGCAGCGAGCCCTTCTTGAGGTTGAAGGCGACCTGGGTCTTGGGATCGAGCAGCGTCTCGGCCAGCACCTCCTGCGCCTTGGACTTGTCGGCGTCCTTGAGCAGCGGGAAGTAGAAGGCATCGCCGCCGGTGGCGATGACCTCGTTCAGGCCGAGGCCAGGCAGGCAGGCATAGTCCTTGCCGGCGGTCTTGCCGGCGACCTGGAACTCGCCCTGCGCCCAGTCGCCCATGATCTGGCCGCCGGCCTTGCCGGTGATGACCAGATTGGTGGCCTGGTTCCAGTCCTGCACGTTGGTGTTCTTGGCCATCTTGCGGGCGTCGTCCGCCGCTTTGAACACCTTGGCGATCTCGGGGCCGCCGGCGAATTTGGCGTCCTTGTCCTTGTAGACCTTGAGGAAGGCGTCGGTGCCGCCGACCGCGGCCAGCAGCACGTCGAAGGCGCCTGACGCCTGCCAAGGCTGCCCGCCGACCGCGAGCGGGATGATCCCGGCCTTCTCCAATGCCGGAGCGGCGGCCACGAATTCATTCCAGTCCTTCGGCATCGGCACGCCGGCCTTCTGGAAGGCCTCGTTCGACAGCCATAGCCATTGCCAGGAATGGATGTTGACCGGCACGCAATAGATCTTTCCGTCGATCGTGCAGCTGTCGAGCAGGCTCTTCGGCCTCACAACCTCAGTCCATTTGTCCTTGGTGGCGATATCGGTGAGGTCGCGCATCAGCCCGGCCTGCACGAGTTCCTCTGCCTGGCGACCGTGGTTGAACTGCGTGGCGCCCATCGGGTCGCCGCCGGTGATGCGGCTGATCATGATCGGCCGCGCCGTGCCGCCGGAGCCGGCGATGGCGCCGTCGACCCAGTGATTGCCCGTAGCGTCGAATGCCTTGGCAAGCTCGGCCACCGCCGCCGCTTCGCCGCCCGAAGTCCACCAATGGGTGACCTCCAGGTCGGTCGCGGCCGCCGGACCGGCGAAGTTGAGGGCTACCGTCGCGGCAAAGGCGGCGGTCAGGAATTTATATCGCATTTCGGCTTCCTCCCAGAATCTGAAACGTTACAGATTTTCGATACGGCAAATGATCCGACTAGGCAACCCCTCGTCTCAAAGCGCATTGAGATTTTTTCGAGGCACGAACAAAATCTTCCCGCTCGGGTGGCTGAACTGAAACCTGAATGGCAGGTCCATGCCCAAAATGGGCCCGGACCGACATTTCTTTGTGATTCCAGCGACTTTCACCCCAACTCCATATCGGCAAGGCAGGGGTCGGCTGCCTCCGCGGTCAATCACGAATATTGGCAACCTGTAACGTTTCAGTATATTGAACCCGATCGCAGCCTGAAGTCGCGCAATCGTCAACGCTGCACGATTGCCGGTCGGCCCTACGGCTGCTATGCGCCTGACGGGCGGGACGAATGGATAGACGGGTAACGAAGAAGGGCGACGACACGTCGGGCAAGGAGCGGCCGACGCTGAAGACGCTTGCCTTCATGACCGGGCTTGGTGTCACGACGGTGTCGCGTGCGCTGAAGGATGCACCCGAGATCGGCGCCGAGACCAGGCGCCGCGTCCAGCTCGTCGCCAAGCAGATCGGCTATCGCCCAAACCGGGCCGGCGTGCGCCTGAGGACCGGCAAGACCAACGTCATCTCGCTTGTGCTGAACACCGAGCACGAGCTGATGAGCTTCGTCTCGGACATCATCTACGGCGTCACCGAGGTGATCGCCGACACGCCCTACCATCTGATCGTCACGCCCTATTCGCGCTCGCAGGATCCGCTCGATCCGGTGCGCTATCTGGTCGAGACGGGCTCGGCCGATGGCGTGATCATCTCGCGCACCCAGCCCAACGACCCGCGGGCCCGCTATATGCTGGAGCACGGCGTTCCCTTCGCCACGCATGGCCGCACCGACATGGGGCTGGTGCATCCCTATCACGACTTCGACAATTACGCCTTTGCCGGCGAAGCCGTCCGCGCGCTCGCCGCCAAAGGCCGCAACCGGCTGGCGCTTGTGACGCCCCCGGTTGGCCTCACCTATTTCCGCTATACGGTGAACGGCTTTGCCGATGCGCTGAGCGAGGTCGGCGCCTCGGAGGTGCCGTTCAACACCGTCTCGATCGACCATACGATCGAGCAGATCAGGATGCGCACCGCCCAGCTCATGCGCCGGGACGACCGCCCGGACGGCATCATCAGCAGCGCCGCCGCGGCAACGCTCGCCGTCGTCGCCGGCATCGAGGACGCCGGCCTGAAACTCGGCCGCGATGTCGACGTGGTGTCGAAACAGTCCTCGGAGGTGCTGCACTTGTTCCGCCGGGAGCTGCTCGTCGTCAACGAGGATTTCCGGCTGGCCGGCTACGAGCTCGCCCGTGCCGTGCTTGGCTGGATTGCAGGCAAGGAACCCGGCTCGCTGCAATCGCTGAGCAAGCCGAGCGAGGTTCTGCCCTATCGGGGTTAGTGCCCTGCCCCGCTGCCCCACGGTCCGTGGAAGGCGCCCTCTTCGCCGATCCGTTCAAAACCATGCGCGCCGAAGAAATCGCGCTGCGCCTGGATCAGGTTCGACGTGCCGCGTCCCTGACGGTAGCTGTCGAAATAGGCGAGCGCCGACGACAGCGCCGGCACCGGCGAGCCGGCCTCGGACGCCCGCGCCACGATGCGCCGGAGCGAGGGATGCGCCTCTTTCATCATGGCGATGAAGGCCGGCGCCATCAGAAGGTTGGTGGACGCGCTGCCCGAACCGAAGGCCTCGGCCATCGTGTCCAGCATCTGCGAGCGGATAATGCAGCCGGCGCGCCAGATCTTGGCAATGGTCGGCATCGGCAGGTTCCAGTTGAACTCCTTGGAGGCGCCGCTCATCACCGCGAAACCCTGCGCGTAAGCCGCGATCTTGCCGGCAAACAGCGCCAGCTCCAGATCCTTGAGCAGCGCGGCCTTATCGCCGGAAATCTTCTCGACGCCGATATTGCCATAGGCCTTTTCCGCCGCCTGCCGCTCGTCCTTGATCGAGGACAACACCCGCGCCGCGACCGCCGCTTCGATGGCGGTGGCCGGAATACCGAGCTGCTGCGCTTCGATCACCGACCATTTGCCGGTGCCCTTCTGTCCGGCGCGGTCGAGGATGATATCGACCACCGGCTTGCCGGTCTTGGGATCGTCGGCGGCGAGAACCTTGGCGGTAATCTCGATCAGGTAGGAATTGAGGCGGCCCTTGTTCCATTCCTCGAACACCTTGCCGATCTCCTTGGGCGCCATGCGGAGCCCGTCGCGCAGGATGCCGTAGATCTCGGCGATCATCTGCATGTCTGCATATTCGATGCCGTTGTGGATCGTTTTGACGAAATGCCCGGCGCCGTCAGTGCCGAGCCAGGCGGCGCAAGGCTCGTCCTTGAATTTGGCCGAGATCGCGGTCAGCACCTTCTCGACCCGCTTCCAGGACTCCTCGGTGCCGCCGACCATGATCGACGGCCCGTGGCGCGCGCCCTCCTCGCCGCCCGAAACACCCATGCCGATGAAGGTCAGGCCCGAGCTGGAAAGCTCGGAAAAACGGCGCATCGTGTCGCGGAAATTGGCGTTGCCGGCATCGATGACGATGTCGTTATTGGAGAGCACGCCACGCAGCGCCGCGATCTGCTCGTCGACCGGCTTGCCGGCCAGCACCATGATGATGATCGGCCGCGGCGGCCGGATCGCCGCAGCAAGCTCCTCCAGGCTGTAGCAGGGAACGACCCTGTCCTTCAGCGGACCGGCGCTCTCGACAAACGCGTCGGTGCGCGACGGCGTGCGGTTGAAGACGGCGATGCGGTGCCCGTGCTCGGCGATGTTGAGCGCCAGGTTGGAACCCATCGTGCCAAGGCCGATCAGGCCGATTTCGGCTTTTTCCATCGTTTCTTCCCTGCTTTCGCATGCTTGTTGATTGGAGCCCGCGATTTGCGCGGATGATTGACGGGCCTTTCGCGCCACGTCAACCGTCTCACTGTCGTCGCGGATCACCGCAACGCTTCGGTGGTCGATTTCTGTCGCCTAATAGCCCAAAGAGTTCTGGAAGGCCATTCCGCACTTCATCTGTTACAAGCACTTTGTCATAGTCGATTGCATCTCCCTAGACGGAGCGGCCCATCACGACTTCCCCGCCGGTCAAATTACGTTCTGACATTGGGTACCGTCCTCTTACCAGGGACAAGGAATGCAGCTCTCCGGGCGGTACGTGGCCAGGACTGCGTCCATGGCTTTGCTGTACTCGGAAAAGCGTGGAATGAGCCTCAATTCGAAGGCCTGGGCGACGCATCTGTCACCAGCATTCCAGGTGTTTGCCTGGGAAAGGCAATTTTCCAACTTTGTTATTGAAACCGGCGGAGGAGCCTTGATTGAGCTATAACTGATCCGGCCGGAGCGAATGGACACGACCGTTACATCGCCCTTGTTCCACACAGCAGGGTCAAAGATGTAGTAGAGATTACGCTTGTCAGGATATTTTGACGCTGTCGCGGCGTAGATCGTCATGACAAGCACGTTGGCAAATGACCTATCTCCCGGTTCACCTTTGACATTATCCGAGGTAGGAAGCTCGAGGCTCTGCCCAAGTTCGGAGGCCAGCTCTGAAAGGGCTTCGCCATCGCCTTCTCGCGCCAAGGGCCAAAGCACCGCCCACTGCTTTTTGCATTGGTCTTTGTAGTAGGAGTCTCTGGCAAACTTCAGACGCTGCTCGCGGGTCAAACTTGGCTGCATCAAGCTTGATTTGCCTGTGAGATCGCATCCACAGACAAGAAAAAAGACCAGAAGACCGCAACACACTTTCGCTATAGATCGGGTTGATACGGCGGCCCCGCCCGCGAACGAAATCCGTGGCGCATCGTCAGGGACAATTTTGGACACTATAGAAGCACCTTGTCGTCGAGTGCATTGCAGCGTGTGAACGCGAAAGCCTCGATCTTCACGGGAGTTTCCTGTCCTTCATGGACACAGCCCCTATCGCCGTTCCGCAGCATTGCCCGATCCCCAACATCTCAATGCATTAATAAAGCCAACAAACCGTACAAGGCGATCTGCAGCTTATGCAGAAAACGAAAACATAGCCATCTGGTATATTCACGCTAGGACTCCACCCATTCTTCGTTAAGAAGCCATCCTGTGAAAGCCTAGTCCGCGCGGATGTCGATTGGCGCCTCGATCATCACCATCTCAAAGTCGGAAACGAGAATATCAAGCCTCGCGTTCCAGCGACCGGGAATTGGGATGACGAGATTGTCGACGCGCCAGGTGCCGTCGCCGGGTTTCGTCGCCGGCCGCTTGATCGGCTCGATGCCGGAATCCGGCTTCGACAGCACCAGCGTCACCTGCTTGGCATCCAACGGTCCGAAATCGCCGGTCATGATCACCATTGAAGCGGCGACCTCGCCGGCATGTCCAGGCGTGATGCTGAGATCGGCCATCGCTTCCAGCGTGTGGATGTGGATCGACACCGGCTGTGCGGCGGCGATCGCCAGCGCGCGTGGCGGCGGGGTGAAGCGCCAGCCGGCGGCGACGCCGAAGATGGCAAGCACGATCACCACCTCGATGCCGATCGAGCGCACCAGCCGTCGCTGCACCTCCGTGTCGCCCGCCTGGGCTGGCGCCGTCAGCGTCCAGCGATTGACCGCGGCAAGCGTGAACACGAAAAGCAGCAGCGCCAGCTTCAACAGCAGCAGCCGGCCATAGGACGTGTTGATCAGCGCCGCCGGCTCCTGCATCTGGATGATCGCCAGCACGATGCCGCTCGCGGCAAGCACGATGACGACCGGCAGGATCGCGCGGGAGAAGCGCCGCAGGAAGACTTTTGCTTCCGCCGGCTCTCGCCGCAAAGCCAGGCCGAGCGGCGCCAGCGAACCGGCCCAGAAGGCGATTGCCGTGCCATGCAGGAACACCAGCGGCCGCGTCAGCCATTGCGGTTCGGCGGCGCTGGCGTGGCCGCTGGCGGCAAGGGCTGCGCCGACACCAAGCAGCGCCGCACTTGCCGACAGCTTGCGAAGACCTGCCGGCCCGGCGAGCGACAGCAGAGCGATACCAAGCGCGATCAGGCCGATCAGCACTGTCCAGACGAAGCTCGTGTCAACCGCCGTCCTCCAGACGGTCGGCGATGTAAACCAGGCAAGGGGCGCGCCAAGCCCATCCAGCCCCTGCAGGCCGAGCGACACCGGCGCCGCGACGAGACCCAAAAGCAGCGCCGCCGCGACAAAGCGCTGGCCGAAGCGCCCGTCCCCGGCCAGCCAGGCGAGCGCGAACGCGCCGCCGCCGCCAAGGAAGAGGCCGGCATAGAAAAACAGCCTGGCGGCCCAGATCGCCGCGCGCAGCGTCCAGTCCACGGCTTCGCCCGCGATCGGTGCCGCACTTGGCGCACCGATCGAAAACAGCGCCGAACCACCGACCGGATGGCCGTCGACCGACACCACCCGCCAGCTCAGCACATGTGTGCCCGATTTGAGCACCTCGGGATTGTCGATCTCGACCGTCCGGTCGTTGAGGCGAAAGGATGTCAGCGCAAGCCGCGAGCCGTCCGGCCGCACAAGGGTCAGGACCAGCGGCGAGACGGGTTCGCTGAAGGTCAGCGAAAACTGCGCCGGACTTTGCGCCAGCACGGCACCGTCGGCCGGGTCGGTCGCGACCAGAGCCGCATGCGCCAAGGCGCGGCCGGGCAGGATCAGCACGGCGATCAGCACGAAAATTCCGACCAGGCCGCCCGCGAGCAGTTTGGTACGAGAGCCGTCCTGGGAAGCAGTCGACAGCAGGAGAATTGGGCTCATCCTATCACTTCGAGGGAGCGATGACGCAGTGAGCGCGCCAACGCCCGGTTCATGTCTTCAACGATGCCCGGATCACTCTGCGTGATCCATGTCCATATCGCCACTGCCCGTCTCGCCCATGCCTTCGACGGCAAACTCGACTTTGACGCTGCCGGCCTTCTCGAAGGTCAGCGTCGCCGGGAATTTCTCGCCCTGCTTCGGCTGCCGCTTCAGGCCGGTGAACATCAGGTGGTAGGCGCCAGGCTTCAGCGCGACCTTGCCGCCGGCCGGGATCTCCAACCCGCCCTCGACCGGCCGCATGGTCATGACGCCATCCTTGACGCCCATCTCATGCAGCTCGGCCTTGTCGGAGATGTCGGAGGAAATCGACAGCAGCCGGTCGGGCGCGCTGCCCTTATTGACCACGGTGAAATAGCCGCCGGCCACCTTGGCGCCTGGCGGCGTCGCCCGCGACCAGGGATGCTCGATCTCGAGATCGCCGATCTTGAATTCATGCGCGATGGCGAAGGGAACGCAGGCCAGGAGAAGAAGAAGGCTGAGCACGGCAAGGCCGACGCGCTGCTGGAAATGGAACGGCGCGCCGCGAAGGACGGAGGTTTGCGCCTTGGGAAGAAGATTGGACATGGTTGCTCCATGAATATGAGGATCACGCCGCCTTTGCGGCCGCGAACGGTCTGATCTTTGGATGAATTGGTCCGCGGAAGGTTCCGCGGATCAGACCATTGCCGGCGGCGCGCGCGGATTGGCCGGAGAACGGTCGCGGGCGAAATCCCGGTGCCGGAAGGCCGGAAGCTGGAAGGCGACCGCCTCGAAAAGTCGGGTTCCGGCCAGCGCGGCTGCGTCCGGCGGCAGATGCGCCGGCGAAATCATGCTGCAGCCGAGCGAGCAGCAGGCCGGCATATGCTGCTGGTCCGGATCGCCGCCGGGTAGCTTTACGGCCCCTTCATACGTGCAGATGACGTTGCCGAAGGCATCGAGCTGCGACGGCGCGCCAAAGGCGAAGGCGCCGAGCGACGACTGAAGCAACAGGAGCAGCGCCGCGACGAACGCGGCCGGCATGCTCCATCGTCTCAGCCGGATATGCAACGGAAAGCCTCTCCCGGAAATTCGATCGACCGTAACACGGACGATAAGGCGGGAAAATCGGCAAAACCGCGCTGCGGCAACGCGGCGCCATACCCGTTCATGCCCGGACAAATGTGGCCGATAACGTGCCGGCGGCGGGCTGCGCCTGGCGTCCTTCGGGAATCGAGCTCAGCAGCGTCTGGCGCGCCGACTTCAGGTGCTTGCGGCAGGCGGTGTCCACCTTGGCGGGATCGCGCGACTTCAACGCCGCGATATAGGCGAGATGCTCCTGGATCGCGACTTCGTTGCGCTGGCGCTCCTCGGCCTTATTCCACTGATAATGGTAGTGGAAGATCATCGCGATCACGTCATAGAAGTCGACGATGAAACGGTTGTGCGATGCGCGGTGGATCAGCCGGTGGAAACGCTCGTCTAGCTCGGAGAACTCGTTGAAGCGCGTGGCGATATCGCTGGCGAGCTGGCGATGTTCGACCTCCAGCCGATCGAGATCGGCCCACACCGCGCTGTCGTGCGGCAGCGCGGCGAAGGCCGCCGCCGAACGCAGCTCGAACATCTCGCGGATTTCGGTCAGCTCCAGCGCGAAGGCGCGCGTGAAACCCTTCAGCACCCAATGGCTGTTGCGCCGCTTCTCGATCAGCCCGAAGCGCGAGAAGCGGATCAGGAATTCGCGCACGCTGGTGGTGCCCACCCCGATCTCGCGCGCCAGCTCCAGCTCGTTGATCTGCATGCCGGCCTCGGCTCCGCCGGCAAGCAGCCTGCGCATGAAGGAGCGCTCGATGATCTCGGCCAGCGAGTCCGTCTCTTCCTCGGGGAAGAAATCCTCCGGCCGCGGCGCCCTGAGCACCGTCTTGTTGCGCTTGTTCCAGGCGATCAGCCCGGTCTCTTCCATGCGCGAAAGGATGCTGCGCACGGTGGTGCGGCTGACACCGAGCAGCGTGCCGAGTTCCGGCTCCGACGGCAGGCTTTGGGTCTCGTCGAGCAACCGCAGGCAGCGGTTGAACGCGTCCTTGTAGACGTTGTTGCTCTTCGACATGCCTGTACCCCCAACGCTTGCGGCGGACGGCTGGAAGCGCGATATGATCGGTGCCTCCTAGCGCACGGCCCCGAAAAGCGGAATCGTTTTTCGCCGGCTTGCCAAACGGGCGGCTGCGCATCGAACAAAGGGCGCCAGCCGCCGCTGATGAAAAAACAATTGACGCAAAAATGTTTTTTCACGATAAAAGACATTACCCCCAAACGGGCGCATGTCAATCCGCCCGCATTCCCAGGATGACCCAGGACAGCCGCTCGTGAACCCCGCAAACACCATTCTTCTTTCCCCCGCCGACAATGTCGCGGTCGCCAACGGCCGCATCGAGATCGGCACGGCGCTGCCGGGCGGCGCCACCGCGATCGCGGTGATCGAGCCAGGGCACAAGGTTGCGATCAAGCCGATCGCGGCGGGTGAAGCGGTGGTGAAATACGCGCAGGCGATCGGCCGCGCCACGCAGGATATCGCGCCCGGCGAGCACGTTCATTCGCACAATCTGGTCTTCGAGAGCGGCCGCCTGCCGGTGGTTCCTCCGAGCGAGGCCGAGCACGCCACCGAAGCCGACCGCAAGCGCACCTTCATGGGCTATCGCCGCGCCGACGGGCGCGCCGGCACGCGCAACTTCATCGGCATCATCGCCAGCGTCAATTGTTCGGCCACCGTCTGCCACGCCATTGCCGACGAGGCCAACCGCACGATCCTGCCGAAATATCCCGGCATCGACGGCTTCGTTCCGATCGTGCATGGCCAGGGCTGCGGCATGAGCGGCACCGGTGACGGCATGATGGTCCTGCACCGCACGCTGGCGGGCTATGCTCGCCATCCGAATTTCGGCGGCGTGATGATGGTGGGGCTCGGCTGCGAGGTCAACCAGCTCACCCTCTACGGTCAGAAGGGCGTGGCCGCCGGAAAACGCCATTTCAACATCCAGGAGGCCGGCGGCTCGCGCAAATCGGTCGAGAAGGCGATGGGCGTGCTCACCGAGATCGCCGAGGAAGTCGGCCACCTCAAGCGCGAGCCCATCCCGGTCAGCGAGATCGTCGTCGGCCTGCAATGCGGTGGCTCGGACGGCATGTCGGGCATCACCGCCAACCCGGCATTGGGCGCGGCTGTCGACATCCTGGCCGGTGTCGGCGGCATCGGCATCCTGTCGGAAACAACCGAGATCTACGGCGCCGAGCATCTGCTCGCCTACCGCGCCGCTTCGCCCGAGATCGCCGCCAAGCTCGACGGCTTTGTGAAGTGGTGGGAGGAGCATACCGCCAAGCACGGCGCCTCGATCGACAACAACCCCTCGCCCGGCAACAAGCGCGGCGGCCTGACCACGATCCTGGAAAAATCTCTGGGCGCAGTCGCCAAGGGCGGCCAGACGCCGCTCAATGGCGTCTTCGGCTATGCCGAGAAGGTTTCGGGCCACGGCCTGGTGTTCATGGACACGCCCGGCTACGACCCGGTCTCGGCCACCGGTCAGGTGGCGGGCGGCGCCAATGTCATCGTCTTCACCACCGGCCGCGGCTCCTGCTTCGGCTGCCGGCCGACGCCGTCGATCAAGGTCGCGACCAACTCGACCATGTACCACCAGATGGAGGAGGACATGGACGTCAATTGCGGCGTCATCGCCTCGGGCGAGAAGACCATTGCCGGCATGGGCCGCGAGATCTTCGAGCTGATCATCGAGACGGCGTCCGGCCGCAAGACCAAGAGCGAGGCGTTCGGCTACGGCGACAACGAATTCGTGCCCTGGCATCTCGGCGCGACGCTTTAGTTCGCACGCACTATCGCAACAGAAGCGCCGTCGACGGGGAGGAATCGGGCCTTGCAATGGTGCAACCTCAATATGGAATAGATATTCCATATTGACACAAGCATGAAATTAATGTTCCATCCCGATAAGGAGGAACGGAAGCATCCTTGTGCTGCGTGGGAGGACCGGCGGGGCCGAACAAATCTCACCCCGCATCACGCAAAAGGCACCAGAGACCGCTTGCATCGGTCATGACGATGCACTATCAAAAAACGGCATCTGTTTTTTATTGATAAAGTTCTGTTTGGGCCGCGCCTATCCAGATGGAGCTTCCGAAACCTTCACCAGGCGACTTAGGGAGGAACCTAATGAAATTCGTGACCAGCCTTCTCAACCGCCGTGCTTTCGTGGCCTTGGCCGCAGCGTCGATGCTTGCCGGCGCGATGCATTCCGCGCCCGCCTCGGCGGCCGACGTGACCATTCCGATCATCGTCAAGGACACCACCTCCTTCTACTGGCAGATCGTGCTGGCCGGTGCCCGCAAGGCCGGCAAGGACCTCGGCATCAACGTGCCGGAACTCGGCGCCCAGGCCGAGACCGACGTCAACGGCCAGATCTCGATCCTCGAGAACGCCGTCGCCAGCAACCCCGCCGCCGTCGTCATCTCGCCGACCGAGTTCAAGGCGCTCGGCAAGCCGATCGATGAGGCGGCTTCCAAGGTCAAGGTCATCGGCATCGACTCCGGCGCCGACTCCAAGGCCTTCACCTCCTTCCTCACCACCGACAACGTCCAGGGCGGCCGCGTCGCCGCTGACGGTCTCGCCGCTGCCATCGGTGCCGCCAATGGCGGCAAGGTGGAAGGCAAGGTCGCGCTGATCACGGCCCTTCCCGGCGCCGGCTCGCTCGAGCAGCGCAAGCAGGGCTTCATCGAACAGATCAAGGCCAAATATCCCGGCCTCGAGCTGGTCGCCGACAAATATGCCGACGGCCAGGCCACAACCGGCCTCAACATCGCCACCGACCTGATCACCGCCAATCCGGACCTCAAGGGCATCTTCGCCTCCAACCTGATCATGGCCCAGGGCGTCGGTCAGGCGATCGCCGAGAACAACCTTGCCGGCAAGGTGGGCCTGATCGGCTTCGACAGCGACGAGAAGCTGATCAAGTTCCTCAACGACGGCGTCATCTCCGGCCTCGTCGTCCAGGATCCGTACCGGATGGGCTATGACGGCATCAAGACCGCTCTGGCCGCTTCGAAGGGCGAGAAGGTCGAAGCAAATGTCGATACCGGCGCGAACCTCGTCACCAAGGCGAACATGAAGGACCCGAAGATCGACGCCCTGCTCAATCCGAAGCTCAACTGAGCATCGTGACTTATCCGTTTCCGGGGCGGTCTCGCCCCGGAAACATCCCCTGGGCGGGGCGGCTTGGAAATTCGACGGCCCAAGCACTTCCAGGAAGAGTGCCTAGCGATTTTCCGTTCGGAATTGCCTGAACTTGCCTTACCTTGCCAATCAAGATGCGCACCTGAAGACGCATCGCCGCATACCCAATGGTCGAGACCAATCTGGGAGGATTGTCATGACGTCGACGGCGCAGGAACTGCACCCGGCCCCAACGCTGCAGCCGGGAAGGACGATCCTCGAACTCAACGGGTTGGAGAAGCGCTATCCCGGCACGCATGCGCTGAAGCCCGTGCACCTTGCCTTCAAGGCGGGTGAGATCCATGCCATCGTCGGCGAGAACGGCGCCGGCAAATCCACCCTCATCAAGCTTCTGACCGGCGTCATGCCGCGCACCTCGGGCGAGGTCATCTGGGAAGGCCAGCCCGTGGCTTTGGCTACCCCGCACGAGGCGATGGCGCTCGGCATCAACGCCGTGCACCAGGAGGTGGTGCTGTGCCGCCATCTCACCGTCGCCGCCAATATGTTCCTCGGCGAGGAGGAGTCCCGCTTCGGCCTCCTGCAGCAGCGCGCCATGGTCAAGGACGCGCAGAAGATCATCAACGGCCTCGGCTTCGACCTGCCGGCGCATGTTGTGCTCGGCGATCTCACCATCGGCCAGCAGCAGCTGATCGCCGCAGCTAGAGCCACCGTGCGCGGCACAAAATTCCTGATCTTCGACGAGCCGACCGCCTACCTCACCCGCAAGGAGGCAGACCAGCTGTTCAAGCTGATCCGCCGGCTGAAGGGCGAAGGCGTCACCATCATCTATATCAGCCACCGCATGGAGGAAGTATTCGAGCTCGCCGACCGCGTCTCTGTGCTGCGCGACGGCACGCTGGTGGGCACCCGCAACATCGCCGAGACCAACGAGCCGGAGCTGGTCAAGCTGATGATCAACCGCTCGATCGAGCAGATCTACCACAAGGAGCATTTCACCCCCGGCGCCACGATCGTCGAGACGAAGAACCTCTCCGGCAAAGGTTTCGAGAATGTCTCGGTGACTGTCCGCGCCGGCGAGATCGTCGGCCTCTACGGCCTGATCGGCGCCGGCCGCAGCGAGTTCGTCACCACGCTCTACGGCCGCCACAAGAAATCGGCCGGCCAGATCCTGTGGGAGGGCAAGGAGGTTCAGGTAAATTCCGAGCACGACGCCATCCGCCTCGGCATGGCGCTGGCCCCGGAAAGCCGCCGCGACCAGGGCCTGTGCCTCAATCTGCCGGTCGGCATGAACCTGAACCTGCCGATCTACAAACGCATCTCCAGCAACATGCTGATCTCCGGCGCCAAGGAAAAGGCCGAGGCCGACCGCCAGATCGCCGACCTGCGCATCAAGACGCCGACGCGCAGCGCACTCGCCTCCAGCCTGTCCGGCGGCAACCAGCAGAAGATCGTCATCGGCAAATGGCTGGCGCATGGCGCCAAGCTGTTCATCTTCGATGAGCCGACGGTCGGCGTCGACGTCGGCACCAAGGCCGAGATCTACCGCCTGTTCAGCGCGCTTCTGTCGAAAGGCGCCGGCATCATTCTGATCTCGTCCTATCTGCCGGAAGTCTACGAGCTTGCCGACACGCTGCATGTGTTCCGGCGCGGCAAGCTGGTCGCCACGCATGGCTTCCGCACCGCCGATCACGAGGAAATCCTCACGCAGGCGCTCGCCGAGAAACAAGAAAAACAGGGAGGTCAGACATGAGCACCGAGGCTATCGCCGCCGAACGGCCGAAGCGAAATTACAACGCCCTGTTCGGGCTGACGCTGCTGGCGCTGCTAGTCCTGCTGTGGGTGATCCTGTCGCTGGCGACGACGAGCTTTGCCTCGGCCAACAACATCTCGAACCTTTTGCGTCAGGGTTCGATGATCGCCATCCTGGCGGTCGGCCAGACCTTCGTCATCATCACCGGCGGCATCGATCTTTCCGTCGGCGCGGTCGTCGGCTTCTCGACGGTCATCGCAGCCATGCTGATCAATGCCGGCGTGCCGGTCTTCGCCGCCATCCTGATCACACTGCTGGTCGGTGTTGCCATCGGCCTGTTCCACGGTTTTGGCATCGTCAAGATGGGCCTGCCGCCCTTCATCATCACGCTGGCGACGCTGACATCGCTGCGCGGCATCGGCCTGCTGATGACTAACGGCAATTCGATCTCGATCAACAACGACGCCTTCCAGGAATTCTCGCGCAACTCCTTCGTCGGCATCCCCAACCTGTTCTGGATGGTGATCCTGGTCGGCATCCCGGCCTACATCTTCCTGCATCACAGCCGCTGGGGCCGCTATCTGTTCTCGGTCGGCTCCAATGCCGAGGCCTCGCGCCTGTCCGGCGTCAACGTGCAGCGCACCATCTATATGGCCTATACGCTGTCCGGCCTGTGCGCGGCCTTCGTCGGGGTGCTGCTCGCCTCGCGCATAGGCATCGGCAATCCGACGCAGGCCGAGGGCTGGGAGCTCCAGGCGATCGCCTCGTCGGTGATCGGCGGCACCTCGCTGTTCGGCGCGGTGGGTTCGGTGCACGGGCCGCTGCTCGGCGCCTTCATCCTCGCCACCATCAACAACGGCGCCAACCTGCTCAACGTCAATGCCTTCTGGCAGCGCATCATCACCGGCCTGCTGATCATCGTCATCGTCTACTTCGACGGCCTGCGCCGTCGCGGCAAGTGAATCCTCCCTGACCTGACGCCGGTCCGCTCAACCGAGGGACCGGCGCCTTTTTTGAATACTGGAATTGCCCATGAAAGCCGTCGTCTGCCGCTCGCCCGGCGACCTTGTCCTCGAAGACCGCGTCGATCCAGGCGCGCCACCATCAGGTTGGGCGCGCGTCGCGGTCAGCCATGTCGGCATCTGCGGCACCGACTACCACATCTTCGAAGGCAAGCATCCCTTCCTCGCCTATCCGCGCATCATGGGCCATGAGGTTTCCGGCACCATCGTCGAAAAGGGGGAAGGCGTCGATCTTGCCGTTGGCGAACCGGTCGTCATCAACCCCTATCTTTCATGCGGCAAATGCATCGCCTGTCGGCACAGCAAACCGAATTGCTGCGTGAAGATCGAGGTGCTGGGCGTTCATCGCGACGGCGCCATGTGCGACGAGATCCTGGTGCCGGCGCAGAATCTTTATCCGACAAACGGCCTGTCGCTGGCCGATGCCGCTGCGGTGGAATTCCTGGCGATCGGCGCGCACGCCGTGCGCCGATCGCTCGGAACGCCGGGCCAGCGCACGCTGGTCATCGGCGCCGGCCCGATCGGGCTGGGCACGGCGATCTTCGCGCGCATCGCCGGACTCGATGTCAGCCTGCTCGACATGAGCAGCGAGCGCCTCGGCTTCGCTGAAAAGGAACTCGGCTTTGCCCCGCTCGACACCTCGAAGGCATCGGCTGCCGAACTGGTGCGGCAGGCAACCGGCGGCGAAGGCTTCGACCTCGTCTTCGACGCGACCGGCAACACGGCATCGGTGCAGTCGGCATTCGCCCATGTCGCGCATGGCGGCACGCTGGTGCTGGTCAGCGTCGTCAAGGACGACATCACCTTCTCCGACCCCGAATTCCACAAGCGCGAGATGACGCTGGTCGGCAGCCGCAACGCGCTGAAGGCCGATTTCGAGCATGTCGCCGCTTCGATCCGCAACGGCGCCGTGCCGCTGGATAAGCTCGTCACCCATCGAACCACGCTTGCCGGGACGCCGCTCGACCTCGCCAGATGGACGCATGAGAAGTCGGGGCTGATCAAGGCGGTGATCGAAGTCGGCTGAGCGCGGCTAGCTAATCGCCGGCCGACAGCCTCAGTTCCACTCGTTCCGCCGGGAACCTCGATTCCGCGAACTGGATCGGCTGGCCGTCGAGCGTGACGTTGACGGCGACAGTGACCAGCACGATGGCGCCGGGCTGCAGATCGAGATCGGCAAGATCGTCGGCATCGGCGTGGCGAGCCGACAGCACGGTCGAATGCCGCAGATAGTCATTGATGCCGAAGCGCTTCAGCGAGGCGGTGATCGACCCCGTTTCCGCCATTGCCATCTCTATGCCGGCGAAGCGCTTGGCGTCGAACCAGGTCGTGGCGCGTGACACCGCATGACCATCGGCCTCGCCGCGCGTCTCCAGGCGGATGACGGCCGCGCCCTTGGCAAGGCCCAGCGCCTCGGCGATGCGCCGGCTGGCCGGCTCCGTCGACGACGACAGGAGCGCAATATGCCGCTCGCTCGTCTGCCCCTGCAGCCCGGTCGAGAAGCGCGTGCGCGCGCCGATCGGATAGGACAGCCGCTTGCGCGACAGGACGAAGGTGCCGCGGCCCTGCTCGGCCCTGAGCACGCCTTCCTGCACAAGTGCCGCAATGGCGCTGCGCACCGTATGGCGGTTGACGCCGTAGCGCTCGGCCAGTGCTATTTCCGGCGGCAGCGCCGCATTCTCAGCAAAATCGCCGCTCGCGATCCCCTGCAGGATCCGGTCGGCGATCTGCCGCCACAGCGACACGCCGTTACGCCTTTCGATGCTGCTCGCCAGTCCGGTCACCCATCGCCCCCAAGCATTTTTCCCGGGTTGTCATCCACCCGTCATGGACTCCCGTTACGAGATAAGTATAATTTGTATAGTTGTCTATATCAATAGACAAATTCTACGCAGGCAAGGAGCAATGTCATGCGAGGACAGGAAGCGCGCGAGCAGGCCGGGCGGAACGCCTTGATGGCGACGCTGGCGCATGCCGAAGCCGATGAGATCGCGCGCCTGTGGAACGACGCGGGCCTGCCCTCCGAGGCCGAGCTCTTGCGCGGACCCGAAACCGGATTGGTGACGGTGCGCGGGCGGATCGGCGGCGGTGGCGCGCCCTTCAATGTCGGCGAGGCAACGGTCACCCGCGCCACGGTGCGGCTGCCGTCCGGCCAGGTCGGCCACTCCTATGCGCTCGGCCGCGACAAGGACAAGGCCAGGCTCGCCGCGATCGCCGACGCGCTGTGGCAGGACCCGGCGCAACGTGAAGCAGTCGAGACGAAGCTCGCCGCGCCTTTGCGCGCGGCGCTCGACGCGGCGCGCGAGACCCGACGTGTCGAGACGGCGGCAACGAAAGTGGATTTCTTCACCATGGTGCGCGGAGAGGACTGATGGATATCGCCACGCAATCGATCAACGGCGGCTTCGCCGAGCCGGTCTTCAACGCCCAGACCGTGTTCCGCGCCATCATGGACGCGATGGCGCGCCCGGGCACCATCCAGAACCTGCCGCCGCTCGCCCGCCCGCCGGGGCCATTGTCGGCGACCGCCGGCGCCGTGGCGCTCTCGCTCTGCGACAACGACACGCCGCTCTGGCTTGACCCGCCGCTGCAGGCGGAAGCTTCGGTCAAGGCCTGGCTCGGCTTCCACACCGGCGCGCCCTTGGCCAACACGCCGGCCGACGCGCATTTCGCCCTGATCGCCAATCCGAAGGAGATGGCGGCGCTCGACGGTTTTGCGCAAGGCACGCAGGAATATCCCGATCGCTCGACGACGCTGATCCTCCTGGTTGACGACCTCGCCTCAGGCCCGTCGCTGCTGCTCGAAGGACCCGGCATTGAAAAGACGTCAATGATCGCGCCTCCGGGCATGCCGCGCCATTTCGTCGAGCAGTGGAAGCAGAACAACCAGCGTTTCCCGCGCGGCGTCGACATCATCCTGGCAGCGCCGGGCAGCCTCGCCTGCCTGCCGCGCACCACTCGCATCAAGACGATGGAGGCGTGACATGTATGTCGCGGTGAAAGGCGGCGAAGCCGCCATTGCCAACGCGCACCGCCTGCTTGCCGACCGCCGCCGCGGCGACCGCGCGGTGCCGGCGCTGCGCCTCGACCAGATCGTCGAGCAACTGGCGCTCGGCGTCGACCGGGTGATGAGCGAAGGCTCGCTCTACGATCGTGAGCTTGCGGCTCTCGCCGTTGTCCAGGCGCGCGGCGACATGATCGAGGCGATCTTCCTGGTGCGTGCCTACCGCACCACCCTGCCGCGCTTCGGCTACACCAATCCGGTCGATACCGGCGCCATGCAGGTCGAGCGTCGTATCTCGGCCACCTACAAGGACTTGCCGGGCGGCCAGGTGCTCGGCCCGACCTTCGACTACACCCACCGCCTGCTCGATCCGGAGCTTGCCGCCGGCGCCGAGGTCGAGACGCCGGCGCAGCGCCCGGTCGAGCCGGAGGCCATGCCGCGCGTTTCGGCGATCCTCGCCCATGAAGGCCTGATCGAGGCCGATGGCGACATGCCGCTGGACCATGTGTCCGGCGACATCACCCGCGAGCCGCTGCAGTTCCCGATGGCGCGCGACATCCGCCTCCAGGCACTGTCGCGCGGCGACGAAGGCTTCCTGCTGGCGCTCGGCTATTCGACGCAGCGCGGCTACGCCCGCAACCATCCCTTCGTCGGGGAGATCCGCATCGGCGAGGTCGAGCTCGAGCTCGACGTGCCGGAACTGCCCTTCGCCGTGCCGCTCGGCTCGATCCGCGTGACCGAATGCCAGATGGTCAACCAGTTCAAAGGCTCGGCCAAGGCGCCCCCGCAGTTCACGCGCGGCTACGGCCTGGTCTTCGGCCAGAGCGAGCGCAAGGCGATGGCGATGGCGCTCTGCGACCGTGCCCTGCGCGCGAGCGAACTCGGCGAGGATGTCGTCGCCGCCGCGCAGGACGAGGAATTCGTCATCTCACATTCCGACAATGTCCAGGCGACCGGCTTCGTCGAGCACCTGAAGCTGCCGCACTATGTCGACTTCCAGGCCGAGCTCGGCCTTGTCCGCTGCATGCGCGCAGAATACGAAGCACGGGAAAACGAGGACAGGGCCGCCGAGGAGAAGCGGGAGGCGGCGGAATGAGTTCAGTGCCCGCTACCGGAATGTCCGCCGCCGCTATCGAACGAGCCGCCGCCCGAGCCGTAACCACTGGCACCGGCAACGGTCTCGCCGTGCGGGGGCTCCTTTGGCGCAGGGAGAAACATCTTCCGCATCGCAAAGGCCGCAACGCCGGCGAACACCAGCAACAGCACTGCAAGATGCAACCAACCGGTAGAGTCCATGTGGGCCTGCTCCCGAGTCTTGGGTGCCAAACTCCTACCACAGAGTCAGCGTGATCGCCATGACCGACATCGCCACCTACAACTTCGCCTATCTCGACGAGCAGACCAAGCGGATGATCCGCCGGGCGATCCTGAAGGGTATCGCCATTCCCGGCTACCAGGTGCCTTTCGCCTCGCGCGAGATGCCGATGCCTTACGGCTGGGGTACCGGCGGCGTGCAGGTCACCGCCTCGATCATCGGTCCCGACGACGTGCTGAAAGTCATCGACCAGGGCGCCGACGACACCACCAACGCCGTCTCGATTCGCGCCTTCTTCAAGAAGGTCGCCAAGGTCGACGTCACCACAGAGACCGCGAAGGCGACGATCATCCAGACCCGCCACCGCATCCCGGAACATCCGCTCAACGCGGGACAGGTGCTGGTCTTCCAGGTGCCGATCCCCGAGCCGCTACGCTTCCTCGAGCCGCGCGAGACCGAAACGCGCAAGATGCATGCGCTGGAGGAATACGGCCTCATGCATGTGAAGCTCTACGAGGACATCGCTAAGCACGGCCGCATCGCCACCACTTACGCCTATCCGGTCAAGGTCGAGGGCCGTTACGTGATGGACCCGTCGCCGACGCCGAAATTCGACAATCCGAAGATGCATCGTTCGCCGGCTTTGCAATTGTTCGGCGCCGGCCGCGAAAAGCGCATCTACGCGGTGCCGCCTTTCACCGACGTCGTCAGCCTCGACTTCGAGGACCATCCCTTCGAGGTGCAGACCTTCGACCAGCCCTGCGCGCTCTGCGGCGCCGAGAATGTCTATCTCGACGAGGTCATCCTCGACGACCATGGCGGCCACATGTTCGTCTGCTCCGACACCGACCACTGTGAGAAGCGACGCGCCGATGGGCATCATGGCCACCTTGCCCCCGAGACCCATTCTGCTTCTAGAAAAATGGAGCCGGCCGAATGACCGACGAACCGCTGCTGCGCGTCTCGGCGCTCTCCAAATTCTACGGCTCGCGCGTCGGCTGCGAGAACGTCACCTTCGATCTCTGGCCGGGCGAGGTGCTGGCTGTTGTCGGCGAATCCGGTTCCGGCAAGACGACGCTGCTCAACTGCCTGTCGACCAGGCTGCTGCCCTCCTCCGGCACCGCCAGCTATCGCATGCGCGATGGCCAGTGGCGCGAGCTCTACCGCATGAGCGAGGCCGAGCGCCGCTTCCTGATGCGCACCGACTGGGGTTTTGTCCATCAGAACCCGGCCGACGGGTTGCGCATGACGGTGTCGGCCGGCGCCAATGTCGGCGAGCGGCTGATGGCGGTGGGCGACCGCCACTATGGCAGGATCCGCGCCACCGCCGTCGACTGGCTGTCGCGCGTCGAGATCGACGAGGACCGGATCGACGACGAGCCCCGCGCCTTTTCCGGCGGCATGCGCCAGCGCCTGCAGATCGCCCGCAACCTGGTGACAGGACCGCGGCTCGTCTTCATGGACGAGCCTACCGGCGGCCTCGACGTCTCGGTGCAGGCGCGTCTGCTCGATCTGTTGCGCGGGCTGGTCACCGATCTCGGGCTGGCCGCGGTTGTCGTCACCCACGACCTCGCCGTGGCGCGGCTTTTGTCGCAGCGCATGATGGTGATGAAGGACGGCCGCGTCGTCGAAAGCGGCCTCACCGACCGCGTGCTCGACGATCCGCGCGCGCCGTATACGCAGTTGCTCGTGTCTTCGATTTTGCAGGTGTGATGATGGCTACGCCGCTCGTTGTCTCCGATGTCGCCAAAAGCTTCACCATGCATCTGCGCGACGGCGTCACGCTGCCGGTGGTGGCGGGCGTCTCCTTCTCGATCCGCGCCGGCGAATGCGCCGTGCTCGGCGGCCCGTCGGGTGCGGGAAAAAGCTCGATCCTGAAGATGCTCTACGGCAACTATGCCGTCGATGAAGGCCAGATCATCGTCCAGCATGGCGGCGGGTTGATCGACCTCGCCTCCGCCAGCCCGCGCACCGTGCTTTCCGTGCGCCGCCACACGATCGGCTATGTCAGCCAGTTCCTGCGTACCGTGCCGCGCGTCTCGGCGCTCGACGTCGTCGCCGAACCGCTCGTCGAGCGCGGCGAGGACAAGGATGCGGCGCGTGAGAAAGCGCGCGCCTTGCTTGCGCAACTGAACCTGCCGGAAAAGCTCTGGGCGCTGCCGCCGGCGACCTTCTCGGGCGGCGAGCAGCAGCGCGTCAACATCGCGCGCGGCTTCATCACCGAGCATCCGATCCTGCTGCTCGACGAGCCGACCGCTTCGCTTGACGCCAGGAACCGCGACGTCGTGGTCGAGCTCATCGCAGCGAAGAAGGCGGCGGGCGTCGCCCTGCTCGGCATCTTCCATGACCTCGACGTACGCGACGCGGTCGCCGATCGCGTCATCGATGTCACCGCCTTCGCCGCCGGAAAGATCGCCGCATGAGCAAAAAACTTTCGGAGGCGCCGCTGATCCATCCGACGGCGCAGGTTGAAAACTCGACCCTCGGCCGCTGGACCGAAATCGCCGAGCGCAGCCGCGTCGCCGAATGCGAGCTTGGCGACTATTCCTACATGATGCAGGATTGCGCCGTCTGGTGCGCCACCATCGGCAAGTTCTCCAATATCGCGGCGAGCGTGCGCATCAACGCCACGAACCACCCGGTCTCGCGGCCGACGCTGCATCACTTCACCTATCGCGCGTCGGATTATTGGGACGATGCCGAGCACGAAAGCGAGTTCTTCGCTCAGCGCCGCGCGAGGCGGGTCACCATCGGCCACGACACCTGGCTCGGCCACGGCTCGACCATCCTGCCGGGCGTCACCGTCGGCGACGGCGCGGCCGTCGGCGCCGGCGCGGTGGTGTCGAAGGACGTCGCGCCCTACACCATCGTCGGCGGCGTGCCGGCGAAACCGATCCGCGAGCGCTTCGACCGCCGCACCGCCGAGCGCTACCAGGCTTTAGCCTGGTGGGACTGGGACCATGCAAGGCTGCGCGCCGCGCTCGACGATTTTCGAGAGCTGTCGGCCGGGGCGTTCCTGGAGAAGTATGGCTGATCCCCCCCTAGCTACGCAGCGGATTTGTGCGGCAGTTAATCCCGCGATAGCAAATATCTCCTAAACCGATTGCACGGAAGGAGATTAACTTTTGGCTATACTGTACATACCGGCCTGCATTGGGTTGGCGCTCGTTTTCTTGGGTATTTGGCTCGTTCGGAGCCAGATAAACCGTTGGGGCCATTCAGACCGAGTATCGTCCATTGTCTTGATAGTTCTTGGGCTGGGTCTGGCCGCTGCAGGAGGTGCAATACTCTACGTGTTGGCCTTCATTTCCCGGTTGGGCTGCCTTAACTGCTAGTGCGACCGGTTGGTTGGATTTCAATCGTCCAATGTTTGCCAAGGTTCACATCCTTGACACACGACTCGGACAGGAGGCGATTTCCCCAAGGAGATCGCCATGCTCGACAAAGCAAAACAGTCGCTTGCCTTCTTTTTCGAAGGCACCAACCCGATGCCTCCGGTGCATCTCGACACCCGCTACGACAGGGCCGGCAATTTTCTCGTCGAGCCGGGCAATACGGTCGTCAGCCACCTCGTCCAGGGCTCGCCATCGGCAGCCGCAATCATCGAAGTGCGCGAGCGCATCCGCGCCATGCCTGATGCCGACCGCCTGGCCTTCACGCCGATCTCCAGCCTGCACATGACCCTGTTCCAGGGCATCATCGAATACCGGCGCCGCCTTCCATACTGGCCCGTCGACGTGCCCCTCGACACCAGCATCGACGATATGACTCGCCTTTATCTGAAGCGGCTGGACGGATTTCAGCCTTGCCCGCCCTTCCGCGTCAGGACCATCGGCATCACCCCGAACGGCCTCACCGTTGCCGGCGCCTTCGAGGAGGATGAAGCCATCCTGCGCAGATGGCGCGACGCCCTGTCCGTGCCGTTCGGCTACCGTCATCCGGACCACGACACCTACGTCTTCCACATCACCTTTGCCTACCAGATCCGCCGCCTCGCCGACGAGCGGGCCGCGGCCTGGCGGGACCTGTTCGATGACTGCCTGTCGTTCCTCGGGCGCGAAGCTCCGGTGATCGAGCTCAAGCCGCCGGCCTTCTGCAGCTTCAAGGATATGAAGCATTTCGAGGAGTTGCTGGTGCTTGGCTGAATCTCCAAGCCTGTGACTCGTAACAAAACTGACATCAATCCGACACCCCAGCTTCATCGGGCTGCGCTAGCGAGAGCTAACAGACCTGCAACCGCGACGGACTGGAGTTTTGGTATGTCAGCATCATCGGCCACGCTCGAAATCCGCGGCGTAACCCGACGATTTGGCAAGAACACCGCTGTCAGCGACATCAACATCTCGATCCCGCGCGGGCAGATGGTCGGCATCATCGGCCGCTCCGGCGCCGGCAAGTCGACGCTTTTGCGCATGATCAATCGTCTCATCGATCCCAGCCAGGGGTCGATTTTTTTCGACGACGCCGAGGTCTCCTCTCTGCGGGGCTCGCCGCTGCGCCGCTGGCAGCGCGACTGCGCCATGATCTTCCAGCAGTTCAACCTCGTGCCGCGCCTCGACGTCTTGACCAACGTGCTGCTCGGCCGCCTCAACCACCGCTCGACGGTTTCCAACCTGCTCGGCATGTTCACGCGTATCGAATGCGCCGAGGCGGTGGCCGCGCTCGAGCGCCTCGACATCGCCCGCACCGCGCTGCAGCCGGCCGGCACGCTGTCGGGCGGCCAGCAGCAGCGTGTCGCGATCGCCCGCGCCATGATGCAGCAGCCCAAGGTGCTTCTGGCCGACGAGCCGATCGCCTCGCTCGACCCGCTCAACGCCAAGGTGGTGATGGATTCGCTGCGCGACATCAATCTGCGCGAAGGCATCACTGTCGTCACCAATCTGCACACGCTGGACACCGCGCGCGCCTATTGCAACCGCATCATCGGCATGGCCGCCGGCAAGGTCGTCTTCGACGGCGCCCCGGAAGACCTCGACCGCGACGCCGTGCGCACCGTCTACGGCGCCGATGCCAGCGGCGCCGAGATTTCCGAGGCAATCACGTCGACCAGCGTGACCGTCAGGCCGAAGATCACCGCATCCGCCGGACCGCTCGAGCCCGCCTTCCCTGGCTACTGAGTCCATCGCCCCGACCCCAGCCGGTCCGGGCAAATCGTGGATTTCGGCAGAGCAACCCGGATCGCCCGCCAGCGTCAAAGGCAAGACTTGAAAAATCAGAACGCCGCCGGCGCGCAGCCGGAACAACAGGAGAGAGAGAGAGCAAATGTTCAGGAAGATGGTTTTTGGAGCGGTTTCGCTGCTCGCCATGGCGGCCAGTGCCGCGCACGCCGCTGATATCAAGGAATTCCGCGTCGGCATCCTCGGCGGCGAGAATGAGACCGACCGTCTGCGCAACTATCAGTGCCTCGCCGATCACCTGAAGTCGGAATTCGGCTTCGAGAAGGTGTCGCTGTTCCCGGCCGCCGACTATGACGGCGTCATCCAGGGCCTGCTCGGCGGCACGCTCGACTTCGCCGAGCTCGGCGCGTCCGGCTACGCCAGCGTCTATCTGAAGGACCCGAAGGCCGTCACTCCGATCCTGACCACCCAGCAGACCGATGGCTCGACGGGCTATTATTCGGTTGGCCTGGCGCTGAAGACCTCCGGCATCACCGACATCAAGTCGGCCAAGGGCAAGAAGCTCGGCTATGCCGATCCGGACTCGACCTCGGGCTATCTGATCCCGCTGACCCAGATTCCGAAGGACACCGGCGCTTCCAACGAGACTTATTTCGCCTCGACCCAGTTCAACGGCGGCCATGAGAACAACGTGCTGGCCGTGCGCGACGGCAAAGTCGACGTTGCCGTGGACGATTCCTCGGGCATCGGCGACTTCAAGAACGGCTACACTTCCGGCACCTTCCACAAGGAAGTCGCCAAGGGCGCCGTCGACCCGAACGACTTCGTCGAAGTGTGGCGCTCGGGCCTGATCCCGAACGGTCCGCTGGTTGTCCGCACCGCGCTGGGCGACGACATGACCGCCAAGCTCACCGCCTTCTTCACCGCCCTGCCGGCCAAGGACAAGGCCTGCTTCGAAGGCGTCGAAGGCGGCGACTTCACCGGCTACGTGCCCGTGAAGCCGGACTTCTACAACGTCATCGTCGAAGCCCGCAAAGCCGCTATCGGCGGCTAAAGGCATCAGGAAAAGGGCGGCGCTCACCAAAGCGACGTGCGTCCACTTGGACGCACAAAGTACGCTTTGGCACTTTGGATTGCCGCATCGGACTCTCCGAAAATCGGACTTCGATTTTCGGGCCGATGCGTCGGCGCCGCCCTTTTTGCATGTCCCGATCATGACATCAGCGACACTTCATTCCGACGCCACCCGCCAGCAGGCCGACGCCTGGCGGCGCCAGACATCGCTGCGCCGCTTCTACACCGCGCTTGGCGTCGGCCTGCTGCTTGTCGCCATGTTCGCGACCATGTGGTTCGCCGACGAGGCCAATGCCGGCCACTTCTTCGACCGCCTGCCGCATATCCTCGATTTCCTGAGCTGGCTGATCCCGAAGGATTGGAACGATGTCTGGCGGGCGCTGTTCGACATCGCTTCGCCCAGCGACAAGGGCACGCAGGAATTCAACTTCCCGCTCGGCCGCGTCTATGTCTGGGGCGGCTTCTACATCCCCGAATATTTCGAGCTGATGCTGACCACGGTGAACGTGGCGCTGGTCTCGACCTTCATCGGCTTCGTCTTCGCCGTTCCATTCTCCTTCATCGGCGCGCGCAACCTGACGCCGAGCCCGGCCCTGCGGCTCGTCGTCAAGCGCTTCATGGAATTGCTGCGCGCCTTCCCAGAGATCGTTATTGCCGGCCTGTTCGCGGCCATCGTCTCGATCGGCCCCGTCGCCGCCATCATCGCCATCGGCCTGCATTCGATCGGCGCGCTGGGCAAGCTGTTCTATGAGATCAACGAGAACATCGACATGCGCCCGGAGGAAGGCCTGCGCGCCGTCGGCGCCAACTGGTTCGAGCGCGTGCGCTTTGCCGACCTGCCGCAGGTGCTGCCCAATTTCATGTCCTACACGCTGCTGAGAATCGAGATCAATGTGCGCATCTCGACCATCATGGGCGCGGTCGGCGGCGGCGGCGGCATCGGCGAGGAATTGAAACTTGCCATCTCGCGCGGCTTCGGCGCCAAGACGCTGGCGCTGGTGCTCCTGCTCTTCATCACCATCATCCTCGTCGACCAGTTCTCCGCCTGGCTACGCCGCAAGCTTGTCGGCGAGCAGGCATTTCTGATGAGCGCCTGATATGGCTATGACTGTCGACGAAGTCAGCGCGATCGAAAACCGTCATCCACAGATCTTCCAGCGGCCGGCCTACAAGCGCTTCTGGCCGCTGCTGCTCATCGCCGGCACAGTGCTCTATCTTGGCTATGCCTTGTGGTTCTTCAGCCTGCCGCAGGTGCTGCGCGAGTCGCATTGGGAGCGCCTGCCGCTCTTCCTGTCGCAATGGATCAGCTACGACCTGCAGCCGGAGTTCCGT
The DNA here is from genome assembly GCF_004010375.2 of Mesorhizobium sp. M2E.F.Ca.ET.209.01.1.1. Lineage (NCBI taxonomy): Bacteria > Pseudomonadati > Pseudomonadota > Alphaproteobacteria > Hyphomicrobiales > Phyllobacteriaceae > Mesorhizobium > Mesorhizobium sp. M2E.F.Ca.ET.209.01.1.1. The sequence continues at coordinate 676,971 of NZ_SADP02000001.1, forward strand.
CTCGACCAGCCCGAGATCACGCCGAAATACCCGCGCTTCTCCGCGCTCGGCGAAAACCCCAACCCGGACTGGGTGATCAAGAATCCCGACGGCACTTACACCGTGCAGATCGACGGCAGCGCCAAATCCGTCACCTTCGACAAGACCAGGGCGACGATCACGGCCAACGGCGTGACCGTGCCGATATCGCTGACCGGCGGCAAGCCGATGATCACGGGTCCGGTACCCGACTGGGTGACGGTCCATGACGACGAGGTCGTCGCCAAGCTTGGCTTTGTCGGCGAGGTGCGCGTCACAGTCGACCGCGTCAAGATCCGCAAGCGCTTTCTCGGCTGGGCCAACTTCGTCTTCGACACGCGCTCGCCTTTCTTCGGCAAATCATATGGCGAGGTCATCTCGCTGATCGTCTCCGGGCCGGAACTCAAGCCCGGCACATCGAACCTTGCTCTGGCCGCCGACAATTTCTGGAACAACGCGCAGTGGCAGCACGGCGATGTCTGGACGAAGCTGCTGCAGACCATCGTCATGGCCTTCCTCGGCACATTGCTCGGCGGCATCGTCGCCTTCCCGCTCGCCTTCTTCGCCGCCCGCAACATCACGCCGACCGGCGTTCTGAGCCAGGTGCTGAAGCGCTTCTTCGATTTCATGCGCTCGGTCGACATGCTGATCTGGGCGCTGTTCTTCACCCGCGCCTTCGGCCCCGGACCGCTGGCCGGCAGCGCTGCGATCTTCTTCACCGAGATCGGCACGCTTGGCAAAACCTATTCGGAGGCGCTTGAGAACATCGACGACAAGCCGCGCGAAGGCGTGCTCTCGACCGGCGCCAACGAGATTTTGGTGCAACGCTACGGCGTGCTGCCGGAAGTGGTGCCGGTCTTCATCAGCCAGACGCTCTACCAGTGGGAATCCAACACCCGCGGCGCCACCATCATCGGCGCCGTCGGCGCCGGCGGCATCGGCCTGAAGCTGTGGGAAGCGATGCGCACCAATTCGAACTGGGCCAACGTCTTCTACATGGTGCTCTTGACGCTGCTCGTCGTTTTCATCTTCGACAACATCTCGAACTTCCTGCGCCGAAGACTGAGCCGCACGCTGCATGATTATAATCGGCTGCAGGCCGAGCGGGGGTAGCCCTACCTTCGTCATCCTCGGGCTTGACCCGAGGATCCTGTGTGTTGGTTTCGGTGTATGGTTGAAGTGGGAAGGAGACCGAGTGGATCCTGGTCGTCCTTTCGGACAGGCCGTGGCATGGCCCGGTCCCTTCCCACCGGTGAACCATCAACCTGAACAGTTGCACGGGGCTGTTCGAAGCAGACCCCGCACC
>NZ_SADP02000197.1:0-438 GCF_004010375.2 Mesorhizobium sp. M2E.F.Ca.ET.209.01.1.1
GTGTTCACCGTCGTGGTGCCGTAGCCTTTCGGATCGCCATAGCCATTATAACTGTAGCCGATCGTCATCAGCTTCTGGGGGGTGGTATCGCCGAACTTGGTGCCCCACAGGGTCATGGTCTTTGCCCAGTAGCCCGACACCTTCGTCACCTTGAACGTTGTCTGCACCAGCGCCGGCGTCTTGCGCACGGCGGAGCCGACGCCGACCTGCACCGTGTCGATGCGGGCGACCTGCATGAAGCTGGTCGGCATCGGGTAGCTCGCCGTGGCGGTGAAGGTCGCCGTGCCGAAAGCATCGACGGTGACGCCGGTCAGCGTCGCTGTGCCCTGACCGCCATTCGCCGCATAGGCCTGCTGCAGCGCCGTCTGGCGGTCGGCCAGCGCCGTCGTCGTCGGCATGGTGGTGATCGAGATGATGGCGGCGTCGAGCGCGTTCTGC
>NZ_SADP02000198.1:0-438 GCF_004010375.2 Mesorhizobium sp. M2E.F.Ca.ET.209.01.1.1
CGGCGCGCCGCCGGTGCGCCAGGCATTTTCGCTGACGACGAACGTATCGGCGAGCGTGATGCGATTTGCCTTGATGGCGTTGAAGACCACCTCCATCGTCATCAGCTTGGCCATCGAGGCCGGCGGTATCGGCCTGTCGGGATCCTTGGCGAAGAGCACCGTGCCGGTGTCGGCATCGATCATGAACGCTTGTGTTGCCTTGGTCTCGAACAGCTGCGCATTCGCCGGAATGGCGCAAACCAGCACCAGCACCAATCCCAGAAGGCTGGCGAAAGGCGGAAAACGGCGCAACTGCATGAAATGTCGACCCGATCTGAGCAAAACCGGAAGGCGCTGAGCGGTTTTCCGCCCCGGAATTGCGCAAAGACTACCCCGCAGCCAAGCTATCAGGGTTTTTGACGCCGGACCAACGGACAGCGAGAATTTGATCAGTTACGC
>NZ_SADP02000199.1:0-438 GCF_004010375.2 Mesorhizobium sp. M2E.F.Ca.ET.209.01.1.1
ACCACCGTGCTGGTGCTGGGTGAATCCGGTACCGGCAAGGAAGTGGTGTCACGCGCGATCCACCAGCGCTCGCCGCGCCGCGATGGCCCGTTCGTGGCAATCAACTGCGGCGCCATTCCGGCCGACCTGCTGGAAAGCGAACTGTTCGGCCACGAAAAGGGTGCCTTCACTGGCGCACTGACCGCGCGCAAGGGCCGTTTCGAAATGGCCGAGGGCGGCACGCTGCTGCTCGACGAAATCGGCGACATGAGCCTGCCGATGCAGGTGAAGCTGCTGCGCGCGATCCAGGAGAAGTCGGTGCGCGCGGTGGGCGCTGCCACCGAAGAACCGGTGGACGTGCGCATCCTCTCGGCCACCCACAAGGACCTGGCCGAACTGGTCGAGGACGGGCGCTTCCGCCACGACCTCTACTACCGCATCAACGTGATCGAGCTGAGG
>NZ_SADP02000200.1:0-437 GCF_004010375.2 Mesorhizobium sp. M2E.F.Ca.ET.209.01.1.1
ATGACCAGCAAGGAGCCTGATCCGCCATGATCCCGGACGAGCCGGAGATAGCCGGCCGCGTCTTCGCTGTAGAGCGTGTCGAAAAACAGCACCTTGCCTGTGTCCGTCTGACCGGCCAGTCCCTCGAGCGTTTCCTTGGCGCGTTTGGCGTTGGAGCACAGCGTCAGGTCCGGCACATAGGAACGGGATCGCATCGCGGCCCCCATCTTTTCGGCATCGGCGCGGCCGGATGCATCGAGCGGACGATCGAAATCACGCATGCCCGGCAAGGCCCAGCCGGCCTTGGCGTGTCGCAACAGATAAAGCCTGCTCACTCAACCTCCAATGACGCCCGAAAGCCGAAGTCCTGCCGCGATTAGCCACGAGAAAAGCATCGCGCACAATGGTGCACGTTCTTCGGCGCGGCGAATCACTTGCGGGGGCAAGCGGCGAAGATC
>NZ_SADP02000201.1:0-436 GCF_004010375.2 Mesorhizobium sp. M2E.F.Ca.ET.209.01.1.1
GCCGGATGCCTTGAGCGCGGCGAGGCCGTTGACAAGCGCGCCGGCTTTCTCGCCGAGAACGCCGCCAAGCGCGCCTTGCAGCGAGGATAGGAAGCCGCCGCCGCCGGCCGGGGCGGCCATGACGTCGTATTTCTGCGCCAGCGCATCGGCGCCCGGAATCTTGGCGAAGAAGGAGGAGGCGCTGGTGCCTTCGGCCTCATGCTCGAGGACCGAGAAAATGGTGCCGACGACCTTTTCGGTCGTAGCCTGGTCGAGACCGGCCTTCTGCGAGACGGTGTTCACGATGTCCTGGACGTCCATGACTTCACCTCACCTTGGGTTTTTCGTGTTTGCCGGATGACGCTGGCGGCTGCGTACCTTGACCATGGACTTGCGGCTCGCCGCAACAACGGCCGCGCGCATCGCCAGAACGGCGGCCGCAACCATGAAAGCTGTT
>NZ_SADP02000202.1:0-434 GCF_004010375.2 Mesorhizobium sp. M2E.F.Ca.ET.209.01.1.1
GCAGCGGCAGGCGCAGAAGATCCTTGCCGTTGAAGGTGACGCTACCAGAGCGCTTGCGGATCAGCCCCATGATGGCGCGCAAGGTCGTGGTCTTGCCGACGCCGTTGCGGCCAAGCAGGGTGACGGTCTCGCCGCGCATGACATCGAGGTTGACGCCATGCAAGGCGTGGCCTTCACCATACCAGGCTTGGAGGTCGCGCACGGCAAGCAGCGGCTCACTCATGCCCGGCCCTCTCATGCCGGCCCTCTTCGTGCTCGGTCCCCATATAGGCGACGCGGACACGCTCGTCCTGGCTGACGGTGGCGTAGTCGCCGGCCGCGAGCACCTGGCCGCGCTGCATGACGGTGATCCAGTCGCAGAGATCAGCAACGACAGTGAGATTGTGCTCGACCATCATCACGGCGCGGTCTTTTGCCAGCGACCGGATGATGCC
>NZ_SADP02000203.1:0-434 GCF_004010375.2 Mesorhizobium sp. M2E.F.Ca.ET.209.01.1.1
GGCGCTGCGTCCCGTCTTCCGATCGCATGCAACAGACCCGCATAGGCGAGATAGGTGATGTCGTGTCCGGCTCGCCCGGACAGCGGTCCGTCTTGGCCGAAGCCGGTCAGGCGGCCATAGATCAGCGCCGGATTGCGCTCCAGCAGGATGTCGGGCCCGAGGCCGAGCCGCTCCATCACGCCGGGGCGGAAGCCTTCGACAAGCAAGTCGGCGCCCGCTGTAAGGCGCATCAACAGTTCCACGCCGGCCGGACGCTTCAGGTCGCGCTTGAGGATGGAACGGCGGTGGCGGTCGAGATCGTAGGCTTCCGGCAGGCTTAGAAGCGGCTGGCCGGCATCGGCGCGTTCGATGCGCAACACCTCGGCGCCCATCTCGGACAACATCAGGGCGGCAAGTGGCACCGGGCCGAGCCCGGCGATCTCGATGACTTTCAC
>NZ_SADP02000204.1:0-434 GCF_004010375.2 Mesorhizobium sp. M2E.F.Ca.ET.209.01.1.1
CGGCGTGAAACCCCTTGGCCTGCAGCCAAAGCGGGAAATAGGGCAAATGGGTGCCAAGCGATATGAACAGCGTGCCGAAGATGAGGCTCATGCGCAGCTCAAAACGGCTCGGCTTCACGAGTTGTTCGGGCGAAAGCGGCGGCAGCGGCATGAATCGATCCAATGACGCTGCGCTCAACGACCGGCGAGCAGCGCAAACCGATCCTTAACATGAGGAAAAACCGGACGAAACCGGCTGGACCAGTCGATTAACACCAGAAATTACAGGGCCGGCTTCCACCTCAGGCCGCATGCACCACCCTGTCCTCGATCAGCATCGGGATGAAGGGCTCGTCAGGCGCCTTGGGCAGCACATGCGCCCAGGTCAGGATCTCCATGCGGCCGTCGAAATGCTAGACCACGGCGGTGCAGCTCTCCACCCAGTCACCGGTGTT
>NZ_SADP02000205.1:0-433 GCF_004010375.2 Mesorhizobium sp. M2E.F.Ca.ET.209.01.1.1
ACCCCGTCACGGGCGAGCCCTGGCCGCCGATCCCGGAAGCGTTGCTGCAATTGTGGCGCGAGGTCTCGGCCTACCCGCATCCGCCCGAGGCCTGCCTGGTCAACTTCTATTCGGCGGACGCCAAAATGGGCCTGCATCAGGACCGCGACGAGAAGGATTTCGCCGCCCCCGTGGTGTCGGTCTCGCTCGGCGACGACTGCCTGTTCCGCGTTGGCCAGAACATGCGCGAAGGCGGCACGAAATCGTTCAGGCTGAAGAGCGGCGACGTCGTCGTGCTGGGCGGCGATGGTCGCCTCTGCTTCCATGGCGTCGACCGTATCTACCCCTCGACGTCGGCGCTCCTGAAGAATGGCGGCCGCATCAATCTGACGCTTCGGCGGGTGACGGTGCCCGGCTGACGCGCGCATCGCGGAGAAGCACCCGCACGGTCTCG
>NZ_SADP02000206.1:0-433 GCF_004010375.2 Mesorhizobium sp. M2E.F.Ca.ET.209.01.1.1
GGAAATCGTCGCCGGCATCCATGGCACGCCGAAGGGCATGGACATGCTGCTGTCGATCGTGCCGAGCAACGTGCTGCAGGCCGCTTCGGACAACGGCGCGATCCTGTCGCTGATGTTCTTCGCGCTGATGTTCGGCATCGGCATGGTGCTGACCGATGATGAGAAGGTCGCACCGCTGCGCCGCGCCATCGAAGGCGTGTTCGAGATTTCGATGACCCTGATCAACCTGGTCATCCGCCTGGCCCCGTACGCCGTGGCCTGCTTCATGTTCAACCTGGCCGCGCTGTTCGGCTTCGAGCCCAGCAGGTGCTGTCGCGGGAAGCGCGCCTGATGCCGATCGTGACCGGTAATGCGCGTGGCGACCATGCGCCTGGGCGCAGCCGCCGCCCGATCCAGCTGGGCCCAGGCCTGCTGGTGTACCTGGATGCGCTCA